>JAPPMC010000106.1 GCA_028819235.1 Bryobacterales bacterium | reverse complement strand
ATGGATGCCACACGAGGGGTGCCGTTGCCAAGTCCCGGTTATGGGGCATGGGCAGACCGCGGCGCCCGCGGCAAGCGCTACAGCCTGCAAACCGTGCTGGTGCTGGCGGTGGCGGCGCGCATCGCCGGCTACCGCGGCGTGACGGCCTTCGCGCAGTTCGCCGCACTGCTGGACCAGGACCAGCGCCAGGCCGTCGGCTGCTTCTTCAGCCCCAGCAAGCAGTGCTACACCACCCCCAACACCACGACCTTCCACAACATCATGGCCGCACTGCCGCCGGACACGCTCGACGAAGCCGTGGGGGCGTGGGCCCGCCAGCTCAGCGAGCAGGCTGCCGAAGACCGCCGCAAGCAGGTGCTCCAACAGCAGACGGACGCGGCGGAGCCGCCCTCCGCCCAGGCCCGCGCGAGCACCCTCGGGCCGTTCGACAGGCCGCCGGTGTGCATGGACGGCAAGGATGTGCGGGGAGCCTCGAAGCAGACCCCGGAAGGCCGCCGCATGCTGGTCGCGGGCGTGGAACACGGCACCGGCCTGGTGCTGGGACAGCTCGAGATCGACAGCAAGACGAACGAGATTCCGGCCCTGCGCGAGCTGGCTCCCAAACTGAAGCTGGCCGGGCGCATCGCCACCTACGATCCGCTGCACTGCCAGCATGAGACGGCGCGGGTGCTGCTCGAGGAGTGCCAAGCCCACTACGTCGTCACTGGCGTGAAGGACAATCAGCCAACGATAGCGAGAGAGCTTCGCGAGATGGACTTCACGCACTGCCCCATGGTCGAGACCTACGACAAGGAGCATGGCCGCCGCGAGCGCCGATGGTACTGGATCAAGGATCTCAGCGGGCCGCAATGCAAAGGCAAGGCCAACCTTTACGGACGCAAGCAGGCAATCCGCATCAAGCGCGAGCGCCGCAAGCTGCGCCGGGGCAAGGTCGTCAAGACGAGCGTCGAGGTGAGCTACGCCCTGACCTCGCTGTCGCCTGCAGAGGCCAGCCCGGAACAGCTCGCGGACCTGATCCGCAACCACCGGCACATCGAGAACAGGCTGCACTATGTGCGGGATTTCACCTACGACGAAGACCGCTGCCGCGTCTACGTGCGCGATTTGCCACGCAATCTGGCCTGCCTGAGCAACGCAGCCATCTCGATCATCCGCTGCCAGACCCATTTTCGCTACGTGCCCGTGGCCAACCGCCATTTTGCAGCCCGCCAGCAGGAGGTTCTCGACTTGCTGATGCAGTCACCGAACCCTTAGCCGATGCAACCCTGCAGACAGCACCGAGAGGCGCGCTTGGGCTGGGCCACCGCTGTTTCGCCAAGCGGGTCCGATTGCCTCAGGCAGGCCGCGGAAGACCGTCTCGCCACGAACTGGGCGGACCCTGTGGCGCCCCTCCGCCAGCACACCGTCCCCGCTGCCCGCATTAGCTGCCCAGACCGCGCAGGCGCGGCCCTGCCAGCGTCGAACTGCGTCCCCAAACGAAACGCCAGCTAGGATCAACTCCGCCAAGCGTTTCTACACCACCACTAAAGAATGTGCCTGCTCCAGCACCCGTTGTGTCGGCCATCGGAACCTTCCGCAGTCGCCTCCAGACTTGCCAGGGCCTGTCCAGCCTGGACCACCTCCCCCTGCTATGATTCTGCTAGTTGACACCGGTCTGCACCTCTGGATGTGTCGTTGCATCTCGGAATGCAAACCGGGGGTTTTTTCAGACCGGCCTGTCGTGATCGGCTTTGCCCCCCTGCGGCACCCACACTAAGCACCACCCACCTCGACCCTCCACCCCTAGGCCCGCCACGTCCCGCTCGAACGTTTACCAACTGCATAATCCCCTTGACAAAGTGTTCCAGCGGGCCCTATAGTTTCAGTCGGCGAGGGTAGGCAGTTCTTTCTGAAGATGGCTGCGTCTTGCGTTGGCGGGAGAAACCATGAAGTGTCCCGTCCTTTGGAACGACATGGAGAGGTGCAATGTGCGCAGCACTCGACTAGGATGCTCTTCGATAGATTTCATTGGTCGCCGGCGCGGCGATAAGGCTCCATCTCCCGCGCCGCCGACAAACACTGTTCGATCGCGTGTCGTCGGCATTGGAATCGTCTTGCTGCTTGGCTTCGCCTCGTCCGGTGAGGCCCGGGCTCAGGACGCAAAGTACAAAATGTGTAACTGGATCGACGGCATAGCCATGCTGTCTCCTCTAACTACAACTGACATGCGGCGTGGGAACAGCATTCAGCGTGCCATGGCCAGACGATTGAACGAACGGATGAACGAACGGATTCTAGAGAGGGCGATCAAGGAGCTCTCGCGAAAGAGCCTAAAGCATGTCAACAAGCGCTGCTTCGGCTTTGTTGTCGACAGTCAGACGCAGGGATGGACACCGCTGCTGATCGCCGCATTGAAGCTTTCTGATCGTCACCTGCCGGTGTTCCGCCACCTCCTTGAGAATAAGGCGGCCGTCGGCTTGCGAGTACTTGCCCGGGAGGAGGGGGAGCGGTTAGCCGGAGCTGCTCTCACGGGCCGGGAAATAGACAAGGCCTTCAATGAGACGGAGAAGGCGGCGATTGTTGGTTTGTTGACCGCGTTGGGAGCCAAGCCGGACCCACGGTACGAAGGCGCAACGGCGTTGCACATCGCTGTTGACAAGCCCGGCACGGTCTCTGTCGCAGCGTTGTTGATCGAGAATGGCGCCGAGATTTCCGGTACCACGATTGCGGGGGCGACGGCGCTGCATTTCGCATCTGCGCGAGGCGATATAGCGACGTTGGAGTTGCTTCTGGAGCACGAGGCCGACGTGGAGGAGCGAGACGACCGAGGGTACACAGCGCTGCACTACGCGGCGGCCGAGGGTTCAAACGCTCGTGCTGTCATGATGCTGATTGATCTCGCCGGCGCAGACACAATGGCAGTGACGGACGCGGGGGAGACCGCCTACGACCTGATCATGCAGAACCCCAAGCTGAAGGGGAGCGAGGCGGTGGCCGCGCTGAAGCCCAGTTGATGAACACCTCATGGTGGCTCCTTGCTGGGACGCTGATAGTGCTCTGCTCCTCATCGGGCGACGCGGCGGACTTGGGCAAGCTGGAATTGATTGATGTCGCCCGAATTCCTGGCGCAGGGGAGTTGGGGTGGGTGGAAGTAGAACGCCGCCGTGGCGCTCTTGGATGGCAGTGCGGTGACCTGCGGTCGAAGGACGACCATCTCCGGGCTGTGGCGCGACTGGTTCGCGCCGCTCCTGAGGCCATCGATGGTCTGAGTGGGTTCGACCGTTTGGGCCACCACCTCATCAACCGCATGACCTACTACTCCCAACGAGGAGTGCCAAGGCTGGGAGGCCGTGGCCGCACGTTCCCGTGGCGCGACTGGCTGAGAGAGACTCTCGAAAATATCAACGCGCTTGCGGACGAATCCAGAATGCCACAGGCAACCAAGGAGGCCGCGCTCCGCAACTGGGTCGCCTGCCACCTGCATGTCACCGAGGCGGAGGGCGCCCTCCGCCTCCAACTCCCAGCGCGAGCGAAGTAACGCCGTCCATGCCATCGAGACGGTATAGCGCAGTTCCAATCCTGCTCGTTCTCGCAATCGCGCTGGGCGCTGGGGGCGTGGGTGCGGCGCCAAGGAGAACGGAATTCATACCCGCCCCTGACGAACCGTGCGGAATCAGGTGTCCCGATTCCGAGGCCCCGCTAAGCCGGACAAACTATCCGCCTAGGGACGACAACTTCAGTCGAATGTTCGTCCCCAACGAGAGTGGCCTCGCGCTTGTTCCGAATCCGCATTGGAACGGCGAGGAATCGCCACTGAACGAACAGTGTGGCGTCGATTGTCCGGACCCCTACGCCCCGCTGAGTCCGGATAACCTGCCCCGCAGGAACGACGCAACGCCTTGGATGTGGGTCCGCCGCGGCGCGAATGAAATGGCGCTGGTTCGAAATCCGCATTGGGTTGTCGCAGTGCGATTGGAAGCCGCCCTCTCCAGTTCTCCACTGCCCACGGGGGGAGCGTCGATTAGCGAGCCGAACGCCGATTTCGATGACATCGTGCTAGGCAGCCTCGATCGCACGGGCTCCGCATATCACCCTGTTGGCGATGACGTGTTGCGGCGCAGCGTGCTGCAGAGCATCGGCGGCGCGCTGTCGCAGGCCGGGACCGTGCAAGGTCGGCGCGGGCAACAGCCGACGAAGGTGGAATTCGTACTTGGGCCGGACGGCACTTACCCCGGTTATGTTGGAGTCAGCGACGGTGCCGGGATCGGCCGCTATCGTATCCGATACGCCGATCTTGTTCCGATGGCGTTGTTCGTCGACAGCGGAGGAACCAGCCTCTACACGCTATGGGGAGAAGACAAGTTGCCGGCCAATTTTCCGAGCGAGGCGGGGTTCGCAAAACACGCCCTTGGCCGCGGGTTCGTCGCGATCGAGTTCGCGGGGACGCGATATGCAGACTCTCTGCACTTCCTGGACACATGCCTAGGCTGCGTGCGAGTTCCCGACGATGACGAAGCGGCCGCAAGCAACGCACGCACCATGGTCAACGCGGCCGCCTCGGAAAGCGGGAGATCATCCAGCTTCATCAATACGGATCTTGGGTCGCTTTTCCGACTGCAAGACATGAATGGGGCGTGCGTCACTGTCACCGGCGGCATCGTCAGAATCCATTGGAGCGGCGAGACCGGGAAGGGACGGGAAATATCGATCAATGCGGAGCGACCAATGGTGGGGATCCGGGAACTGCGCGCAAACGTGGACCGCTTGCTTCAGAACGTGTGGCGGGACAGAATTGCAGAAACTGCCCATATTTTGGCACTGATGCGCGGTGTGGATGTCTTGCAAGACGTACGAGACGAAGCCAACCTGAGAGGGCGGCGCAGACTGGCCGATGCGTTCTTCCTGTTCGAGACTCTCGCGCTGCTGCGGTCGACTAAGCTACACATGCCGGACAGTTGGTCCGCGTTCATTGCGGCGCTTACCTTGGACTGGATCGTGCAGCGGAACAGGGAGCCTTGGGAGCGATACAGCGAGACGTTCTGTGGCGTCTATCCCGAGTCGCTTGGCTGCGGCGAGCGAAACGTGGCAAAGGGCCTTGCTCCGGCCAAGCGAAGCGCTGGCGGGTCCCATTAACTAACCGTGCACTACCCAAAGGGGCGACAAGACTCAGGCGGTTACGAGGATGCCGTCACCCCGTCTGCAGGGCGTAACTCACACCGACGCCCGCAACCAGTGCAGCGGGACGAGGCGGCCTCCGGGCCTCCTCTGGCGGCAGGGCTGCGGGCGGCCATGCAGCATCACCTCCAACACGGCCCCGGAATCGTCAGCGAATCTCGCGCCGACACCGTGGCAGTTCTACCATCCAACGCCACTCCTTCACCCCTCGGTGTCACTCCCACCACATGCCAGTCCACCGGTAAGCAATCCGTCCGGGGAGTATTCAGGAGCCATGAGCCTGGCACCTGCGAGGATCAAGGAGACGGAAAGCGCGGATGGGAAAGTGTGACGCCTCGAGGGTGACCTCGCACCCGCGTTTAGGCTTCCGATTGGATGTGTTAGCTAGTTGCGGAGGACGGTCGCGAGCTGGCCTCAGCAGAGATTCAAGCTGCGCCCGAGACAGAACTGCCCGGCGGATGAGCCTGTGTCGCTTGCGGCCCGCTGGCCGGGGTCGGCCTGTATTTTGGGGGTGCGCGAAGTTCGTCCATGCGCTGCTTCTCCATCTCCCACGGGAGGTATGGGACAGGTTCGATGGAGCCTGGCCCCGGTTGCGCTCACAGCCATCGCGCAAGTCCAGCATGTACCGATACGGCTTCAGCCCAGCCAAGTGCGTTTTCTTCAGCACGGTGAGCCGGTGGCCGGCCGTCTTGGCCCCGTTCGGCCAGCCGGAGTCGAAGCTCACGGCGCGCGAGATTACCGGACCACTCTTGGAGGGCGTCATCGACGGCTTTCTCGAGGCGGGCTTCCAGACTTGCCTGTGCACGAGCGAAGCCCTCGCTCTAGTCCTGCAACGGCACTATGGAGCGCCAGGGCCCTTTGCGACACAGGCACGCCAAACGGAACAGCCCCGATCATTTCGAGCCAAGCCCAAAAAGGGGAGCTTCGAAGCGGCACCATTGTCCCCGCTGGTCCGACGCGTGGTATAATCGCGATCAAATCCCGCTTTGCATCCCGAGGTGCAACGGTGCATCGGTAAGTGCAAGCTGGTGTCGA
>JAPPMC010000036.1 GCA_028819235.1 Bryobacterales bacterium | reverse complement strand
CAAGGATCGACTCCGGCAAGCGTCCCAAACATCAACAAAAGAATGTGCCTGCCCCCACCCTCGCCAACGCCGCTACGCACTCTTGCATACCCTCTTCCTTGAGGGCCTCTCCCCCCAACAGCGTCTGCTCTCTGACCCGCGACTTTCGCCAATTGGACCATCCTGCCGCGGCCGCCCGCGTCTGTACCCCGCCTCAGGGACCCGCCGGCAGGTCGTGGCCCTGTGCAAGCAGAAGTTCTCCGTGCGCGGCACCAAGGCCCGTCTGAATGCCAGCTGCGACCACTCCCGCTTGGAGCCCACGATTGACCGTATCCTCGAGGAGGCCGGCTTCACCCGGCTGCCAAGGCACACCTTTGCCAAGCTCTGGGCCGACTCCCCCGCCCCAATTGAGGCTCGTTGCAGCATCCGCCTGCCCCCTTCGCACTCCGAGCAGCTCCAGTGCGCATACGCCGCCGGTGTCCTCTGCCTACTGACCCTGCTCCGCCACTTCGGCATCGACGGGACGATTGACGGGGTCGATTTCCCCCGCTCCGCAAACCTGCCTCCGCTGGCGTCCTAGCTCGCCCTAGTGGCTCCCAAGTGCAACAGCGTGCGGCGCTACGCATGCGACGATCTGTGGTGCATTTGCCACAGCCTGATGCTCTTCGCCGGGCTGAACGTGCTCCCAAAGGCTGCCTAGGTGTCGTCGTGCTCCGACCACGTCAGCCGTCCCCTCAAACAAGCCCTGCCCGGCTCCCTCGCCCAGCTGTGAGAGCGGCACGGACACCTCGGCGCCCCAACGTGCCATCGCAAGCGGAGCGCGCGACGCAAACAGCCGAATCTTGTCCTGTCTAGTGAGTGTTTGGCGGGAATACTAGGATTCCCGGCAGATCCTCGGTTGACAGGCATCCACCCCTCATTGAACATCGAAGCATGACAGTACGCAACGCCTTACTCGCGATCATTCTCGGCGTGGTTGCCACGTCCGTCCCGTGTCTAGCTCAAGAGGTGACAGGTGCAATCACGGGAGTTGTCATGGACTCCACAGACGCGGTCATTCCCGGCGCGTCCGTGGAAGTCCAGAACGAAGGCACGAACGCCGTCTATAGCGGCACGACCTCGCAACTGGGCCTCTTCAATTTCCGAGGCCTGCCGGTCGGCGTCTACACCCTAAGGGTTGAGTCCCCGGGCTTCCGTCGGCACGAGGCCTCCGGGATCCAGACCCAAGTGAACGAAGCGGCCCGCGTCGACGTCACACTCGAGATCGGCCAAGTCGCCGAGACCGTGGAGGTGGCAGCCGAGGTCGTGGCCGTGGATACGCAATCGGCGACATTGAAGACCGTCGTCGATCAGCGACGGGTCGAGGGATTGCCCCTCAATGGCCGCAACCCCACCCAGCTGATGCAGCTTGTCGCCGGCGTTTCCATCTACCGCGGCGCGGGCGTTACCTCCGGCACGACGTATCCCGGAGTAACTCCGGTCTCGGTGAACGGCAGCCGGGGCAACGCCACCAACTACATCCTCGACGGTGGCCAGAACAACGATCACTACAGCAATGCGCCCGTGCCCCTGCCAAACCCGGACGCGCTGCAGGAGTTCAGCGTCCAAACCAACAACTTCAGCGCCGAGTTCGGCCGCAACGCCGGCGGTATCGTCAACGCGGTGACGAAGTCGGGCACAAATGAGCTCCACGGCAGCGGATTCCTGTACATGCGGCACCACGACCTGAACGCCGCGCACTTCTTCGCTCCCCCCTCTCCGGACAACCCGAACGAGAAGCGCAACGACGGCCTCAAGCGCAACCAGTTTGGCGGCACGGTGGGCGGACCGGTCATCAGGGACCGAACGTTCTTCTTCTTCTCCTATCAGGGCACGCGCATCCGCCGGCGCCCGAACGAGATCGGCCGCAACACCTTCACCGCGGCAGAGCGGCAGGGCGACTTCAGCGGATCTTCGAGGGACATCATGGATCCAAGGGCCGGATCGCCGTTCCCGAACAAGATGATTCCTCAAGACCGCATATTTCCCGGTTCCTACACCTTCGCCAACGAGTTCCTGCCGGTGCCCACGTCGGGAAGGCGAACGGTCGTGACCCAAGTCGCTAACTTTGACGAGAACCAGACCCTGTTCAAGGTTGACCAGCAAGCCGGAAGCAGCGTCCGCGTCAGCGGGCGCGCGAGCTGGAACCGGGCGGCCCAGCCGGGCAACCTGAACCAGAGTAACTTCTACGAGGACACCACCCAGCGGGATTGGAAGAACACGAGCATCGTCGGCAACGTTCAGTGGATAGCCGGGCCGACCGCGCTGAACCAGACGATCTTCAGCTTCGGCCGAATGGAGGGCCCTTCAACCCAGGTGCTGCCATCGAAGAACTGGAACGACCTAGGCGTCAACATCACACTCGATGAGTTCACTCAGTACCACACTACCTTCCAGTCGATTAACGGGCCGAACACGGGCGACACCAACAACTTCCTGCGCGACGAGTTCCAGCTCAGCAACACGACCCGGCTGACGCTCGGACGCCACAGCCTGACCTTCGGTGGAGAGTGGGGCCACGGCATCGGCGACATTACCAACAACTTCCGAGCTCAAGGCCGCTTCCGCTGGCGCCACAGTGCTGGCTACACCGGGTTGGACATCGCTGACTTCATGCTTGGCAGATTTGAGCGGTTCCAGCAGGGTGTCGGCGAGTTCAAGAACACCCGGTTCGACATCTTCAACATCTTCGTTAACGACTCCATGAAGCTCACCCGCAGCCTGACGCTTGACCTCGGGGTGCGCTGGGAGCCGTTCTTTCCTTACACGGACACGCTGGGCAAGCTGTCTGCATGGGGAGGGCCCGGGGCAAAGTCCAACCGTTTCGTCAACGCCCCGGAAGGAGTCCTGTACCCGGGCGACACCGGCTTGCCCGACGGCGGCTACCCCGTCGCGTGGGGCAACTTGGCACCGCGCATCGGCTTGGCTTGGGACGTTTCGGGGGACGGGCGGACGAGCGTCCGCATGGGATATGGCGTGTTCTATGACCGATCGAACACGATCTCGACGAACAGCCAAGCGAACCAAGGACCTTTCGGCACAGTGGTGACGATCTTCGGCGGCGAGAACGATACCATGGCCAATCCCTTCACGAGCTTTGCCGGGGGGAACCCGTTCCCTGTGATCGGCTTTGACGCGATTGGGACGGACCTTCTCGATCCGGCATCGGACGTCACCTTCGTGCTCCCGCACCGTGCGCACGTCTACGCGCGGGACATGCGCAACGCCTACCTGCAGTCGTGGAACGTCACGCTGGAGCGGATGTTCGCCCGCAGCTGGGTCGCACGGCTTTCCTACGCCGCTTCCAAGGGCACGGCACTTGTGAGCGGACGTGACATGAATGCTGCCTACCCGGATGCCACTGCCACGACCCGGACGACCAACCAGAGGAGGCCCCTGTACCCGAACTTCGAGCGCCTCACGATCATCGAACCGGCCGGCGTCTCCAACTACAATGCCCTCCAGTTCACGGCTGAGAAGCGCATGAGCGGCGGCTTCACGATTCTGACGAACTACACTCTGGCGCAGACGACCGACAACAATGCCGGTTCGGCGAACAAGGCGACCGGCAGGTCAGTCACGAATCCTCTTGACCAGTCGTACGACCGGGGACCTGCCGACTACCACCTCCGCCACGTGTACAACTTCTCCGGAATCTGGCAGTTGCCGAATGCCTTCACCAACCCGGCGGCCCGGTTCTTGGTCGGAGGCTGGACGATGACATCGATCGCCAACTGGCGAAGCGGGTTCCCGTTCACCGTCTTGAGCAACGTGGACAATGCTCGGACCGGCCAGAGCGGACAGCGGGCTGAGATCATCGGAAACCCCGACTTGGGCGATCGCCCGCGCGGGGCGGTCGTCGAAGAGTACCTTAGCCGGGCAGCGTTCGGGCCGAACATCCTCGGGACTTACGGAGAGCAGGACCGGAATTCGTTCCGTGGGCCGCGCTCCTTCAACTTCGACTTAGGGCTGCACAAGGACTTCCCGGTCACAGAGCGCTTCTCAATGCAGTTCCGCTTCGAGGCGTTCAACCTCTTCAACAACGTGAACCTGAGTAACCCAGAGTCCCGCAGGACGCGGGGCAACTTCATGCAGATCACTCGGGCCGCGGACCCCCGGATCCTGCAGTTCGCGATTCGCGCCTCCTTCTGAGATCGGAGGCCTTCGAGCCGTTCCGCTTTCTGCTAGCGAGGCGGAACGGCTCGGATGTGGTCAGATCCCGGACGGATCCCAGATCGTAGCCGCAATGAATCGCTCATGGCCGATCTCTTCGTCGCTGAAGTAATACACGGCGACAACCCTGCCATCCGGGCGCTGGACAGCCCGTACGTAGCCAATGTCCCGGCTCGAGCCGTCCCCGCGCAGGATGGCTTCCTTGCTCCAGGACTGGCCGCCGTCGCTGCTCAACACCACGCGGATGCTGTAGGGCTCGGCTCGGTAGCCGTAGACTAGGCAGATGCGCCCGTCGCGTAGGCGAAGCATCGCTGGCGGGTTGCCAACGCCGGCATCCGGAACGGGCTCCCCGATGAGCTGCCAAGTGGTGCCGTTGTCGCTCGACAGGTAAGCTTCGATCCAGCGCCGTGGGCCCTCGCGACGACGCGTCGCCACTAGGAGGTCGGTCTCGGAGAGTCGCACGGAAGCGGGCATGATTGAGAAGCCGGCGGGCTCAGGCCCAATCCACGAAACCAACTCCCACGTGGCACCTCCGTCTGTGGTGCGCGCGCACAGGGGCCACCCCTCCTCGGCGTCGGCCTTAGCGGCAGTGATGAAGATCAGGCAATCGCTGGGTCCGTTGACAAGGTAGTCCGTGCGGGGCGCGATGCCCGGAGCGCCAAAGTTTGGCAGGCGATACGGCCCGGCCCAGGAACGTCCGCGGTCATAAGAGTAGAAGAAACGGCCGACTCCGGCGTCGACGCTGTCCGTGCGGAGGGTCATCGCGAAGTCGGGATGCGAGAAATCGATGCCGCCCGGGCTGTCCTGCAGTTCCGGCACTTCGATGCCCGGGCGACTGGTGCCGTGGAGAACATCTCCCTCCGTGAGAAGTTGCCCATTGGCTCCGGGATCCTCGATCGCCCAAGTCTCCCCACCGTCGACGCTGCGGGCGAGCAGGTGCGCCTCCGGCCTGTCCCTGTCGATGTGGTGGCGGTCCCCAAGATCCTTGTAGAAGCCCTGCGAGAAGCCGACCAAGATCTCGTCGCCCCAGTTCCAAATGCCGTGATTGGCAGGCCAGCCGCCAAAGCGACCCTCTTCGTAATAGACCGTGACGTGCCGTGCGCCCGGAACGATGCGCAGCCCCTCCTCCTGATTGAGCACGTCGTGCGGTGCGCATGCAGATAAGACGTACAGGACACATGCAGTCGCCAGCCACTGCCCAACAGCGGGCCGGCAGCCGGGACGTGAGGATTTCGAAGACGCAGTCACTTTGGGGTGGGGCTCGTGCAGCATCATACACAACCGCGAGCACCCCCAGGTCACCGTCGCAATCGCTTTGCCCACCGGATCGCGTTGACGGCAACCGTCCCTCTGGCACCCTCCCAGACGTGGTCACATTGACTCCCGCCCCCGGGTGCAAGGGGGCAACTGACGACGGCGAAGCCAGTGGGCTCGTCGGGGCATGGTGGCGAAGGGCCGCTTCCGCGCACGGGACCGGGCCGGGAGGGCAAACCATCGATTTGGACAGCGATGCGCGCGGAAATCTACTGCAATTCTGGCCTCAGCCCCTCGCTCGAGCAGATCTTCAGATCATGCGTGGCCCGGCGCGACGATGTCCAATCGCACATCGCCGCAGGGTCTGCCATGGTCAAGCCCCCGGCGCCATTCCTATCCCAGTCAACGATCTGCACGTCCCCCTTGTCGGGGTCGTACACCTCAACCCCTTCTTGTCGTTCGGAACACTGCCATTCAGGCGCGATCCGAATGCCAGTTTCCGACTGCCTTCACCGTTCAAGTCGCTGCCCCCCAAAACGTGGCCCCCGCCCCAGTGACTGATTGCAACAGTCCAGCGCCATGGATATCAGGCCCGTGGCATTCTGGCCCAAGCCGCAGCGCCTCCCAAGATCTAGATGCATCCGGGTCCAGCAGGTGCGCACGCCCACAGGAAGCGGCCAGCAAGTCCTCTGGACTCCCCAGCGACGCTCTTATGCGGCAGTCGGTCGGCCGGGAGTCAGCCAAGTGGTCGTCGGGGATGCTCGCTTTCCCTTTACGGCGGGCCGGCGCGTACTGAATATTGCGCCAATGCGCCACGAGAGGGCCGATCCCCGGAGACCGGGCCCTTTCGGTAGTTCGCCCGTATGCCTAGTTGCCCATCTGGGACCGGGCTGACGGCACAGACCTGCTGAGGGGCCTACGCGCTACTACCGTCCCAGTGTCAGCTTCCCGAAAACGATTCGGGTTCGTGGCCTATCGGGCGTTCCGCTGTCCCACACTGCGCGGAAATCGCCGGGTGCAACTTCAACGAGGGTCGGGTACGAGTTCTTGACACCCGCGTCGAAGAACGTCTTCTGATGACTCCACTCGGCACCCGGCACCATCGTCTTGTAGCGCAGTGCCATTCGGCCGCCGGGTTGCCGCTGCGCAGGCCCATCGTTATAGACGTAGATGTAGGTCCCATCGCTGGCCCGGCCGAAGAAAGCCTTCGACTTGGCGTTGTGCAACTCTGGCTCTTCCTGAGCCACGCTCCAGGTGTGGCCGCCGTCCGTGCTGACGCTGGAATAGGCGCGGGGCGGACTCGTGGTCAGGCTCGCGTCGTCGTAGTCCGCAGTCCTCATCACAATCTTGAGCTCTCCCGGAGCGTCGCCCTTGGCGATGTTGCCCTCATGGAGGAACACACGAGCGGTGGTTGGCTGGGGAATGTAGGCCTCGAGCGACCACTCAAGCAGGCTGGTGCTGCTGAGGATGAAGTGGTCCCGGGATCCCCGCGGATCGTTCTGGAGCGTGTTGCGGTGGGCCGGGAGAAGGAAGAACTTCCGGCCGTCGATTACTGTATCGACGATTCCCGCGTTGGTGATCAGCGGTCCGGTGTAGTGAACGGCCAGCTCGACCGGCGTCCAAGTGCGTCCACCGTCGGCCGTAAAGGCGGCGACGAGTTGCGATTCCTCGCTGTTCTCGAATGCTATCGGGCAGCGCATCACAAAGCACCAGACGATGTCCTGTCCAGGGGCGCGGTATAGGACGGGATTGGCGTAGGCGAACTGGATCGCACCCTGGCGCTGGCGGTGATCGAAGATGGCAACTGGCTCTTCCCACGTATCGCCGTCGTCGCGCGAGATGGTAGCCAGGATGTCCCCCATGTCCTTCTTCCCGTTGACCATCGCGCCAAACGCCACGATCAGGTCTCGGTCACGTTCGCCTTGGATGATGAAGGGCTGCCAGATGCGCCACGCATAGGGGTGTTGGTTGACGTGCCGGATGACACGCACATCGGCGATATCACCTTCGTAGTTCGGCGCACCTTCGACTCTTGTGGAGCCGCCGAAGAGGAGGACGGCGGTGACCATCGCAACGGTGCAGACTGATTCTCGAATCCGCGTGCTCATTCCTTGTAGTCCCTTACGAACCCCGGTAAGACTCAGGCCATCCCGCGGGTGGAACAATTGTAGTCGTGTAGAAGGACAACGCACCCTCGTCCGCAAGCGATCCCCGTCGCTTCGCCAGCCGCTCTCGCTCGGCGCCACCGAAACGGCAGGTGCGCCAGCTTGGTTCGCACCCACTTCCTCTTCCCGCGGACTCGCGCACACAACAGAGATCCCGTCCAGCTGTGCCGCCCCAAGACACCCGCCGTCCGCTATGGAAGGGCCGGCGACTGGACTATGGCCAATAATGCCCGGCCTCCTTCGATTGGCCCGGAACGCTCCAGTCCTCGGAGAACCCAGCCGAGTACCCGCTCCGGTCGGAGCTCGATTCGGCCGAACTTGGCCTCTGGGTCCATGTCGCCGTCCAATATTCGTCCACGCCGGACACTTCGGTTAGGGTCTGGACAGCCGGTGCCCGAGACTGTGAGCGAAGCGCGCGATGGCGGGGGCCCTCAGAAGCAGCGCCTACGTGCCGCGCTGGCCGCGAGCGGCACGATGCACTTGCTGCCGAACCGGTGAGTCACCGTTCGACGAGGCAGGTCGATGCAGCACTCGTTACTCGGCCCTCCAATAGTCGTCGAACTCGCCCAGCACGGACGACTCTCTACATCGAACGTAAGTCAATGTAGTTCCAATACTGCAAGTGGACTCAGAGACACAGCTCCAACACCAACCGATCTGTCCCATCCGGGATGTTTGTCCAGTCTCATAGGGTCGCGCGAGAGTCCCGAATCGGCTCTTTCGATCCGCGGATCACCCTTGCCCGGGATGATGTGGCTCTCCCTTGCCCGGGATGATGTGGCTCTCCTTCGATTGCGGAATCATCTGCGATCAGCTCTGAAGTTGAGCTGGCTGCCCACCGTTCAGGAACGCTCGGTATACCTGTCGACGGTTCCCAACGCGAACGACAAGCACCAAGACGGCACGATCTACGCTGCGGGCGACGACGCGGAGATAGCCCACCCGGTACCTCCAGAACTCGCGTAGCTTGGAGCCCTTAAGTGCTTGTCCGATGCTCCGCGGATCAATTAGATCGGCTACGCGGCCATGCAGGAATGTCGAGATTCGCAGCGCTGCCTTCCGGTCGAGCTTTGGTTAGTCGCGTTTGGCGGCGTGGTCAAGCACGATGTTGCATGCCATAGCGCTCCATGACGTCCTCAAGCGGCACGACGCGCGACCTGCGGGCGCGCAGGTCGATCAGCCGCTGCTCTGCTAGGTGCAAGTCCTCAAGATCGTCCAGGTGCTGCCGGATGGCCTCAAGAATGAAGAAAGTCCTTGTGCGGCCGGTGCGCTGGGATAGCCGCTGCAGTCGTTGTGCCACCTCGTCGGGAAGGCTCAGGGATACAGCAGTCATGTCCTCTCTCCTGCTTGCCAGTTGTGACTCAAGTATCGCAGTAGCAGCATTGTCAGCAGGTGTGTCCATGCCGACACGTCAGGGCAGGGGGACAAACATCTGCCGATCACCAAGGCGGACTAGGCCTACCCCGCTTATCGCGAACTGGAGTCGTGCAGATTGCGAACTGCCTGCTCAAGGATCTGGACACCGGCACACGACAAGACGTTGCTTGACAGCCGGCCCGCCCACAACTCTAGGCACTCCTTGCCGGATGTGCCTACCGCGGTGACCCCTGCAAGCAGTGCCGACTGTGGGACTGCAGGTCACCACTGTGGCTGACGCCTCGCCGTCAAGCCGTTCGCGGACTACGATGGATGCGGGCAGTCCCGACAACGTCGTCCGTCGCGGCAATCAGCTATCGCAACTGATCGGTCTCTTGGCCGTCGTTTGGCAGAAGCGCCCAGTCCCGCATCCGGCGGTAAGCAGTCACGCTAACCAACAATGATGGACTGGGCTGCCGGACGGTGGCGGTCATCGGTCATCACGTACGACGAGCGCCTTGGCTAGCGCAGTGTTCCCTGCCCTGTCGCGGACCCGCAGCACAACCAAGTGCTCACCACTGTCCAAGCTGTCCAAGCGCACGGTGAATTCCTCGGCGGGGGCATCGAGCACGCCGTCGTCCGAAAGAACGGGATGCCACTCGCCAGCATCGATGGAATACTCGGCGCTGCGTACCTCCGAAGCCGCATCATCCGCCCGAAAGCGCACGGCGTCCTCCGTGACCGAGTCCAGCCTGGTGATGATCGGAGGCGTTTGGTCAACTAGGACGGGTCTGCTGACCCGCTCGGCGCTCAGCGCCCGCTCGCTGGTGTTCGCGAGGCCGTCGTCCACCCTGACCCTGAATTCGTACCGCCCGTCGGCAAGGGTATCGCTATCGATCGAGAACTTTGGCCCCGGGAGGTCCTTGCGAATCGTCTTCCATTCGCTCTCGCCTTCGCCCCGAAATGCCACCTCGGCGCGCAGCTTGTCGCCGTCAGGATCCTCCGCTCCCCAGACGACCGTGAGTTTCCTCACTGTCGTAGGCGTGGCCGGGGACGAGGTCGGTTTCGGCGGTGAAGACTCCCCTGATGCGGACACCGTGATGCTGTAGCTGCTGGTGGTCGAAGTACCACTGTCGCTGGAATCCTTTGCGGATGCGCTCTCCGGCACGACATTCACCGATCGGACCACCGGTGGTGAGTTCTGAGGCAGGTAGTGGACCGTCACGCGGTCCAGCGTGGCGTCGCCCCGCAGCGTGGCCTGCCACTGGAGAAACCGCGCTGGCGGCGATTGCACGACCGAGCCCTCCGCGTCGGCCAGAGGCTCGGACCATCCGCTCCAGCCGCTGCCGGGCCTGTGCGTGTTGCCGCTTCGCGTCCGAATGTCGACCGCGCCGCCATCGGGGACCGTGGCCCGCCAAGTCAGGCGACCCCATTCGGCTACGCCTCCAGTGTCCCGGGGTGCCGTCTCGTAACTCCCGCCAGGAGCCCGCTCTAGGCCCAAGCGGTAGAGGGCGCCGCCATTGCCGGTGGCTGCGAGGATCCCGTCGTCCACGGAGACCAAGGTCGTCAGCTGCGATTGGCCGGTCTGGGTCACCAAGCTGTGCCGCCGGTCAGGATCTGTCTGGTAGATCCGGCCGGCCTGGTCCGTTGCGAACAGAACGTTGCCACTGCCAGGATGCAGCGCCAAGGCCAGAATCTGCTGCTGGTTGGATGCCCAGAGCTTCTCGACCGCCTTGCCCTCAGAGATGCGCATGAGCGCCGATCGCTCCCCGGCGTAGACCACTTGGGGCTGTCCATAGGAGACGCTGGCGGTGGTCTGCGGCGTTGACACCTGCACGGCCTGGGGGGTAATGGCAGCCGAGCCAGCCACCGGCGTCGCCCGGGCCACCGCTTGTACGGCCTGGACGATTCGGTCCATGCCCCCTCCCATCGCAGCCAGAAAGACATCGCCATCGGAACTCATGGAAACCGAGCGGATCTCGGGCAGGTCGGAGTCGAACAACGCGAAGATCGTTCCGTCCGATGCGATGCGGTAGAGGATCCCATCTGGATCCGTGCCTGCCAGGATCTCCCCGTCGGGCACGGCGGCTAGGCTCATGACGTGCCTTTGGCCCGTCTCGACCCATAGCTCGCCGTTGCCTTCAGCCGTCACGCGATAGAGCTTGCCGCCTCCACCAGTGCCGACCACTAGCCGTCCCTCGCTGTCGAATGCCAGCGACCAGATGTATTGCTCGCCCGGGTCGAAGTACGCGACCGCGTCTCCAGCCGGCGAGATCTTGTAGACCTTCCCGCTGGGGGACGTGCCCGCGTACAAGAAACCGTCGGGCCCGAATGCCAACGCGAAGACCTCGATCTCCGGGGCCTTCCACAACAAGGCACCTTCGCCCCCGGGCGGCACGCGGAACACCGATCCTTGGTGGCCGGTTCCGTAATAGGCCGTGCCGTCGTCCGCCGCCACGACTGACCAGACCACGGCTTGGCCGGACTCGTCGACGGCGCTGAACGGCGGAGCGACCCGCAGGACGCCGGACCGGTCGAGCGCCAGGCCATTGAACGAGCCCGGCAGAAAGTCTGCGTAGCTGGCCAGCTCCCAATGCTGGGTCGTGGCCGGCCACGCCGGTGCGACCACCACTAGTGCAAGGGCCAGAAGAGTCGAACGGCGTGCCATTGGAGCCATCAGTTCCCCGTTACCACGAATCGGAGGCTCAAGCGCCCTTGGACGACACCCGTGAAGCCGCCGACACGAATCTCTTCGATGGTGTCGGATAGATCGTCAAGGACTCCTGCAGCTCGACCGGCGGACGTGGACAGCACAGCGCGCACCGACGCTGGTGGAGACTGGAGCCTATCTGAGCGGAGCCAGAGCGACCTCCGCCGCTGCCACACCCTCAAGTACGCCTGATCACTGCCTCGCAGGTCGTTCAGGAATCGAATCGTCGCGGAAGCATCGCTCGCCTTGCGGCCAGCGAACAGTCCGCGCCAGCGCTGCAGGTTCGCAGTGAACGCATCGCCCAGCGTGACCTCAACGGCACCCGCAGGCATCGACGGCGACACTGTGAACGAGGCAGACCGCAACACTTCTGTCCCGTCCGGCTCCTTAGAAGCGAAACGGACCTCGACATCCTCGCCGGGCCGTACGTGCTGTTTCGAGAGCCACGCCCTCAGCAGGTCGGTCTGCTGGATGGTCGGAACGGACTCTACTTCGATGTCGATTGAGTGCATTTCCACGCCGGGATGCCCGATCTGCAGAAGGTACGAGAGCGGGGCCGCGGTCGAAAGCGCCGCGGCTTGCGCCACGCCGCCGGTGCCGGTGTATATGTCGTCCAGCACGAGAGGCGGCAACCCATCCTCGAACTCCACGCTGCCTCGCATACGGACGGTAAGGGGACCGACTGCGCGATGGATCCCGTCCATCGCGGAGAACAGCGCAATCTGCAGCAGGAACGGGGTTAGCTGGGCGTCGCGCACCAGTTCGATCGAGTACTCGTGGGAAGGACCGTCCCCGAGGCGGACTCGGATGCTGCACGGGACCATGGGCGGGCCGGGCCCCATTTGGCCCACCACCCCGGAGTCGCGGTCGAGAGAGACGGTTCCGATCACTGGTCCGCTGCTGCTGAGCTTGAACGAGGCCGTCAGATTCGGCACCAAGGTCATCACCGAGGCCCGCATCATGGGCATCTGAGTTGCGCCCGCGGAGAGGAACCTGTGGCCGAATGCGAAGAGCGTGTCACCGTCCATGTGCGTGACTGTGCCGGACGCGGAGAACGTCATGTCGCCGCGGATGAGGCCGACGCTGATCATCGATCCCGGGCCCAATGGGCCTTCGAGGTCGTCGGCTGACGCGCCTCCCGCACCTTGAACTGGTCGCAACCCGAGACGCTCGAACTCATCACGAAACTCGTCGAAGACCCGCTCGCTGAACCCCGCGAGCGCCACTGGAGTGGCGATCGGCACGAAGCGGCCCGGCGCTTCGGCCCTTGGGCGCGACGTCGCGCTTGGCAGGCCAGCTAGCTGCCTCCAAGCATCCAGCGGGTCCGCAGCGAGCGTTTCGGCGACATCGGTTCCTTCCTCGTACCCAGCGACCATGTCCTCGATCGGGCGGATTCCCGCGAGCGGGGCGGTCGTGAACGGAAATATGAACGCCACCGCCCCGGCCAGGCGCCCGTCAATGTAGACGGGGCTACCGCTCATGCCCGCCATCACGCCTGTCCTGTCGAGAGGCCCGCCAGAGAGCCGCCCGAAGATAGCCGACCGCTTGGCACCCGAGAAGTTCTTCAGAACGCCAAGAATCTCGACGTCAAACTCTTCGACCTCAGTTCCGGCGAAGACCGTGCGGGCCTTCCCGGATTGGCCTGCCTTGACGTCTTCGAGCGGGTAGAAGTCCTGCGCGTTGAGAGCAGTTCCAAGCGCTATGAGCGTCGTCAGTAGACGTAGCAAGTGCCCATTCTAGGGCACAGCGGGGGTGCCAGACGCCAATTTGGAACTGCCCGCAACCAGCGTTCATCTGGCTCGGGCCGATGGATGCGTCCAGACGCCGTACCCCGACCCGACGAAGCCGGGGCAGGCTGGACCGGGGTGGACGCGCACTGCCGACCCGCGGCACCGTGACCGCTTCGCACTGTGATTGAAGGTAGCGCTCGGTTGCGGTGTGCGCCTCGCTCCCGCTATTGGGCAAGGGCCCGACGAGCAGGCTCCGAGGGCCTACAATGCTCATTCGGATCTCCGCCGTGACCGTCTACATCAATCTTCCCGTCCACGACATCGAACGAGCGCGGGATTTCTTCGGCGCCGTCGGCTTCTCGTTCGACGAGAGATTCTGCACCGACGACGCCCTTGCGATGACGGTCAACGACTCGTGCCATGCCATGCTTCTCGACCGTGCGCGGTGCGCGTCCTTCTCGCCTCGGCCCGTCGCGGATCCCCACGACACCGCGCAGGTCTTGACAGATCTCCAGCTCGAGAGCCGCCAAGCGGTGGACGCTCTGATTGATCTGGCCGTGGCCAACGGCGGCAAGGATGTTCGAGAGCCGATCGACTACGGATTCAAGTATGGCCGGGCGTTCGCCGACCCGGACGCACACATATGGGAGCCTTTCTGGTTTTCTCCCGAGGCGGTCGGCTAAGTGACGGTTCCGAAATCACCATGCGTGAGGACTTGCCTTTGGTTCGACAGTGAGGCGGAGGATGCGGCCCGCTTCTATGTGTCACTCTTGCCGGACAGCAGGATTGAAGGCGTTACGCACTTCGACGCGGACCAGCCTCCGGTCGTGGTGAATTTCACGCTGGTGGGAGTTCCATACATGGCGCTCAACGGGGGCCCAACATACAAGTTGGCCGACGCCGTCTCGATTGCGGTCCAGACGGCGGACCAGATAGAGACCGATTCCCTCTGGGAAGCACTCCTCGAGGGAGGTGGCAGGGAGAGTATGTGCGGTTGGCTCGTGGACCGGTTCGGGCTGTCTTGGCAGGTCACGCCTGAGCCAGTCCTGCGGCTGATCAGCTCCGATGACGCAGCTGCCGCGAACCGCGCGCGCCAAGCCATGTTCCGCATGCGAAAGCTGAACATCTCGGCGGTCGAAGAAGCCTACCTGGGCGATTGAGCAAGTACTCGCGAGTAACCGGGCGAGGCCTGAGCGCGTAATCCCCATCTGCGAGCCCACTTGGTCTAGGGTCAGGCTCGCTCCCCGCCGATGTCTCAGCAGCGACGGACTCGCAGGACTTGCCGGCAGCGCAGGATTGGAACGCGAGGGTTGGTCCCGACGGTGCTCCTCGACGGGCCCGAGCACGTCGCGGTCGCCGCGGGACACACCGATACTGCCAGGAGCGTCATGGAGCGCATCACCCGCCAACAATCACTCCCCACCCCGCAACTGCTGAGTGGCACGATCTCAGCGGTGGGCAGGAGTTGGCGGAGTCATGGGCTGCGGCCTAGTGGCCGACCAATTCGATCGGTGGTTCGATGGCCAGCCGCTGCCATTGCCATCCGCCCTGTTGCGGCTCGCGCTGACTACGTGTCGATCGGATTTCGATGAGTGATACCCAGATGCCTATCGATACGCCGACCTGCGCGGCAACTCTTGGCACCACAAGACTTCGCACTACGTACGATCCGGATCGAGGCAGCCAAGCGCGACGAGCGGGTGGTAGAGCCCTAAGCCTATCGACTGCTCCGGATTCTCGGCACTCGCCTCCTGACCAACCTCGCCAGAAGAAGTAACATCGCGCGACGGGGACCCTGCGGCCGGCACAGCCGCAGCAGGCTCCTCTATCGCAACTGGTTGTCCACGGACTAACACCTCGGCACGGCCCAGCACGAACAACTGGACCATGACCATCGCGCCAATGCCTAGCGCAGTGGCGAACAAGGCGATTCCCCAGCGGGTCACCATCGTGAGTGTGCCCAGCCAGTCGTCGATCGATTGGTAGCGCCCGGCCAGCGCGCGGACATCACTCCGCAAACCGGAAATGGCTTCGCCTAGCGCCGTGATTTGACCCTCCAGATGGTCAATCTCGTCCTCTAGACCCCTAATCCTGCCCTCCAAACCCCCGACTCGACCCTCCAGAACCCAATCTGGGTCTCCATACCCCCAATCCGACCGTCCTGCCTCCCGAGCCGATGTTCCAGCCTGGTCAGCCCATTCTCTTGCCGGCCAAGCCGGACGTCCTGCTGATCCAGGCGCCCCTCGATCGCTGTGAAGCCTGCACACATCTCTCGTGCCAGAGCGTCGATGCCAGCCTGAGTCGTCTCGACGAGCCTTTGAGACATCTCGCCAGCGCCCGCAGTTACCATTTCATGGATACTCCGGATTGCAGCATAGGCCAAGCCCGCATCCACTCCCGTTGCCCGGAAGACGTCGAAGACCGGCTTAGAGCCCGAGGGCACGAGCTTCCGCGTCTCGCTGGAGGCGCTCTCTATTGAAGTGTCCATCGATAGCGTCGTCATTTTGCATATAGAGTGTACTGTGCATCGCTAGGCAATTCAGATGGGGAGAAGTACATTACTTATATTAGCGTCAAACTATAATATGGAACGCTCGCCTGATGGTTCGGTCCACGCGAGCACACCATCCGCTCACCAACCTCGACTGGCATTCTGCGGTCTTCGGCCGCCCTGCTCTCCCACAATCGTCCGCCGCGAGTGTGGCCTCGGTACTTCGCACTTAGCGTGACGTGGTGCGCCAATCTGTGCCGGCTGAACACGCGAGCAAGCTCTTCCATCGCCACGGTCACCGTCGGACCGACGTTGCGCCGGCGGAGGCTTGGGTCGATCGGTTCACCCTAGTTTCCGCAGTTGAAAGAGGGTCTCGGTATGCCTTGCACAGGTGATCGGTGGATCAGAACTTCGCACCATCCACCGCGCCCCAACCCAGGGGCACTCCACGTCCCGCTCGAACGTTTACACTGGACTCGCATGCGTACGATCTTGCAAGATGCGACGCTTGCAGCAGTGAGGACTGCCGGCTTCGCGAGCATCGACATCCTCGAGGGACACGGTGGTCAGGCACCGGTGTCCCTCGTGAGTGACGCGATGCCCGCGGCGGACGACCGTTCGCCCACGCCCCTCGTGTCCGCTGGACTCGAGACGACCCACGGACTGGCACGCTCGGACAAGGGCCTGGACGATGGGCGTTTCCCCGAGAGCGTGGAGCGGGACGACCTGGCCGCGATCGCTCCGCGCTCTTCGACACTTTATCGGTATTTGACCACAAAGATGTGGTTCCAAGCAGCCGGTTCGGCGCTCAGCAGGCCGAAGAGGAGCCACTGGCAAGGGGCCGCGGGCTGGAAGTCTTGGAAGGCCATACCGCTGACGAGCTGTCATCGGGACAGGGGACGTCGACGGCCGAGAGAGTGCAGGCGAAGGGCGGTAGCAGTGGGAATGAAGTCTAGGAATGGCACTCTGAGGCTCGTCCCGCGGCTTGCCCTCTTGGCGGTTGCCGCAACTTGCTGGACAATGGCGACCGCAGCGGGAACTCGCGGGATCACCGAGGACACTATCACGTTTGGGCAGATTGCATGTTTCACTGGTCCCGCCGACCATTGGGGCATTCGCTATCGAGCCGGCATCGAAGCTGCGTTTCGGGAACAGAACGAGTACGGTGGCGTCGCTGATAGGCTACTGAAGCTGATTTCCTTTGACGATGCGTATGAACCCGCTCGGTCCGGCGAAGCGGCGGCACGGATGCTGGCCGAAGACGATGTGTTCATCGTAGTCGGCGGCACAGGTACACCCACGGCCAAGCGCTTGGCACCGATTCTGCTCCGAGCCGAAGTTCCGTTTGTAGGTATCTTGTCAGGGGCTGGTTTCCTGCGTAACTTCGCTAGGTATCCGAATGTCGTGAACCTGCGGGCGAGCTATTACGAAGAAGTTGAAGCGCTCGTGAACTACATGGTACGGGAACTTGGTGCCCGCCGATTCGGAGTGGTTTACCAAGAGGATGAATACGGGAGGTCTGCTCTGCGTGCTTACCAGTCCGTTTTGGCACAACACGGTTTGTTCGTCATGGCCAAATCAACGTACACGCGCAATACTCATGCCGTTCATTCGAGTCTGTTTACTTTTGGGAAGGCCGATCTTGACGCCGTCTTGCTGGCCGGAAGCGTTGCGGCAAGCGCGAACGCTATTAATCTGTCAGCCTCATTCGGCCATAACTATATATTGGCGATCCTGACATTTGTCTCGTCCCATGACCTGCACGAGAGACTCGACACCGCAAGGTTGGCCAGAATCTTGGTATCGGAAATCGTACCGGATCCGGCAGACGCGACTCTCGAGATCGTGAGAAGCTTTCGTAGTGCCATTTCGGGGGCGGAGCAACTCTACGAAATCAGAGGGGGACTCATCGATCTGAAGGATACGCACGCCCAATACACAATGGTGTTGGAAGAAGACTCAGTGGCGTTGGAAGGGTATATCATCGGGCGTTTTGTGATTGATGTGCTGCATCGTCTGGATGGGAACCTCACACGCAAAGCATTCTTGGCGGAGGCGCTGAAGCCGGATGCCGTGAACATCGATGATTGGAGGATTGCCATCAAGGCTGGGACGAACGCCGGAACATCGTTCGTTCGACTCATCAACCTAGCTGGAGAGACATTATCAATTGAAGGCCTCCAGTGAAGCGAAGCCACGACTCCTCAGCCAAAGCGATTCGAGAAGGATCGCTCCGAGAACTCTACAACGTCATTGCGATGCGACGGACCACGATCACCGTTACTGACTTGGACTGACAAGCACAGTCCCGGATTCTCGGCCAGCGGCCCTGCTTTGCCGGTGGCAGGACCCCGTTCGTACTCGCGCGATGTCTGGGACAGCGCTGCACGTCCCCTCGCTGCGTCCTCCCGCCGGGACCGGCTCTTGCATTCCGGATTGTTTCGTCGTGTTGGCCGCAAATGCAAGTGGTTCCGACTCGTGTAAGAATCCGCCACGCAACACCGAGCGAGTCGACGCTGCAGCGGGACGGCTGGACGCGGGTGCGGCTGGCGGTGGTGCTGCGGCGCCTGGTGCCGGAGCACCAGCAGTCGGAGCGGCACGACCAGCACGCGCAGCTGCCGTCCAAAGAGGTGGCGGAAGCGGGCCCCAAGCACGAGTCGTGTACGGAGTGCTGGTGACTCGCTAGAGGGCGAGCGGCTGACGGTGGCGCGGCTGTTCCGGGACCGGGCCGACGTGGAGAATGCGTTCGACGAGTTGAAGAACCAGTGGGGCTGGGGAGTGTTCACAACACAGGACCTGAAGCCCACTCGGATCATGGCGCGGATGAAGGCGCTGTTCTACACGTGGTGGTCGGTGTATGCGCGGATGATCGATCCCGACACGCGTCGCGTGGCGACGACCAGTCGCCCGATGATGGTGGACAGAGTGGCGCAGGTTTCGCGGCACGGCCTCCAAACGACTTTGGTGCCGACGATGGCACACAGTGCGGCGGCCGGACTGCGGGAAAGATTCAAGGAGAAGGCCCGCTTTTTGCGGGAACTACCGACTGCGCCGCAGTTGGCCAAAGTTGAGCGTTGGCGCCGGGTTCTGGAGCGTGCGATCAGGGAATACTACGAAGATTGGGAGCTGCGACTGACCGCTCGGCCACTTCTCTCCCCTTCAAACGCCACTGATAACCACTCCGGATGCGCTGTCTACGCGAATGTGGCAGCCCCAGAGTGCCTGTTGACTGCGGGACTTAGGTTCATAAGCCAGATTGGCAGACTCCAAGGCCTTCCGCCCGCCGCAGATTTGCGGGGAGGTCGCTTGGGAAGTCTGGCACGGCCCAGAGGCCATTGCTCGGCTGATCAGGCCGGCCCGTCCTGAGGTCTCGGCGGCACAGCCCCTCGTTCGTTCCCGCCAACGAACCTCCGCGTCGGGGTGAGCGGTCTCTGGGAGCGGCACGCTCACCGGCTTGGGCACGGCATGCTGACCGCCGTGCAGGCTGCTACGCTACTCAGTCAGTTCCGAGTGGCGTCTGCGGACCGATGCGAGCCTCTGCTGCGTCGGGTTCGTGACCAAGTCCTGAGTATCGAGCGCTTGTCTCCGGTGCATCAAGACGAGACCGAAGACCGGTAGTTTGTCGTTGCGCCAAGAGTGGACTCCGCCGTCGTGTTGATACTATGCCGGCCTCAAACTACGAACCCTGACGCTCCCAACCGCCCGGCCCGCAACGTGGTCCATGTACGGGCCCGATTGCCAGATCTCGCGCTCACACGACGCGGCCCGTGCCTTGGAAAACGCTGAGAGCGGGTGGCCGCGACGCACTAGTGTGATGCGTCTCAAACAGGATCAAGTATCGGGCGAGTTCGGCTGCCATAGCGGGCGGGCACCCCATGGCTCGTCCCGTCGAAGTGCTCGGCATCTTGGATGAGGAACTTGCTGAGTTGGAGCGTCGTGTCCGTGCGTCCACCACTTCCCGGCGGGCCCGCCGACGGGCCCGGATTGTCCTGCTGAGCAGCCAAGGCCTGGGTCAGCGTCAGGTGGCCGAACAGGTGGGTGTCAGCGTTGCCAGCGCCAGCCGCTAGTCGCGGCGCTTCGATGTCAACGGCATCGCCGGCCTGCAAGATCGGCCCGGCCGGGGCGGCGGCCAGCGACCCCGCCCGCAACTGTCGAGGAGGCCGTTACCCAAGCAGGGCATAAGCCTCCGGGGAGGACCCGCTCGAGCACACGCACCATGGCACGACATGCTGGCGTCTCGCGGTCCACGGTCAGCGGCATCTGGCGTCGCAACGGGCCCAAGCCGCACGGCACGAGGACGTTCAAGCTGTCGAAGGACAAGCATTTCGAACGCAAGTTGTGCGACGTGATCGGCCTGTGCCTGGATCCCCCGGAGACGGCCATCTCGCTCTGCTGCGGCGAGAAGACCCAATGTCAGGCCTTGGAGCGGACCCAACCGGGCCTTCCGCTGGGAATCGGGCACACACCCGGACGCAGACGCACGACTGCTACCGTCACGGGACGATCTGCCTGTTCGCCCGCGATGAGTTACCTAGAGGGCAAGTTGATCTACCGCACCGTACGGAGCAGAAACACCCCCACGAAAAATGGCTGCGCTTCGTTAAGCAGAATCCGCCGCGAAGTGCCGAAGGACCTCGATGTGCACATGATCGCCGACAACTGCAGCACTCACAAGCTTGCCAAGGTGAAGGCCTGGCTAGAGCTGCACAAGCGATTCCACATGTGTTTCACGCCGATCTGGAGTCCGTGGATGAACCTGGTCGAACGGCTCTTTGCGGATCTGACCGAGCGCTGTATCCGCTCGGGCAGTTTCACCAGCGTCAAGGAGCTCACGGGCGCAATCACGACCTATCTGGCCTAGCGCAACGACAAGCCGAAGCCATACGGGTGGACGGCGGGTGGAGAAGAGATCCTTGCCAAGATCCGGCGTGCACGAAACGCGCCGCAGGGGGCCTAGCGATCAGCTATGTGATTTGCGGCTCAGGACACTAGCGGCGCCCCATGTTCTTTCGGTCTTGGCCGTGGCTGCTGCTAACCGGGGGCGCAGTTCACGCGCCATGACTTTCGTAGGATGTCAATTGTGAGAGTTTCTCTGGTCGCCGCGTCAGCGCTCTTCCTGATCTCGGCTCCGATGTCGCTGCTGAGCCAGCAGGTTGACGGCCGTATCCACGGCGTCATTCTGGATCCGTCTGGCGGCGCTGTCGCCCAAGCCTCGATATCCGCCCAGCACGCCGGCACGGGGGCAGTGCGACGAGCCCTGAGCGGATCGGGCGGCCGCTTCGCGATACCCGCCCTGGCCCCGGGCTCCTATGTCGTCCATGTCGTCGCGGACGGATTCCAGCCGGTCGCTGGCGAGCCTGTCGAACTGGACCTCGGCGGCGAGGCGGAAGCGAGCTTCGTCTTGCAGGTGGGATCGGCAAGCGAGACAATCACGGTGACCGCGACCTCAACCGCCCTGCAGACAAGCCACGTGGCAGTCGGGAGCGTCATCCCCAATCGCTTCATCGTCAGCCTGCCCCTCAACGGCCGTAATTTTCTGCAACTCGCCTTGCTGACTCCGGGCGCGACTCCGGCCGCGGTCGGATCGCCAGGCAGCGAACGCGGACGCTTCGCGCTGCAGGCAAATGGAGCGCGAGAGTCGGCCAACTCATTCTTGTATGACGGGGTGTACGCCATCGATCCGATCCTGAACAGCTTCAGCTTCGCCCCACCGGTCGATGCCGTACGGGAGTTTCGGGTTCAGACCTCGAACTCCGAAGCGGGCCTCGGGCGGAATAGCGGTGGCCAGATCGCGGTTGCCATCAAGCAAGGCACGAATGAGATCCATGGCACAGCCTACGAGTTCCTGCGCAACGACCGCTTCGATGCGCGGAATTTCTTCAGCGGCCCAAGCGACCCGGTGCCGACGCTCCGCAGAAACCAGTTTGGCGCCTCCGTAGGGGGTCCCGTAGTCCGCGACAACGTGTTCTTCTTCGCGAACTACGAGGGGCTGAGGGAGGACCGGGCGGAGACGCGCACGACAAACGTGCCGACCGAGGCTGAGCGCCGCGGCGACTTCTCCGCCAGCGCCGGACCAGTGCCCATCAACTTCCTGACGCGCCAGCCATTCGCGAACGGGCAGCTGGCCTTCACACACCCGGTCGGCCAAGCCGTGGCCACCCTGTATCCGTTGCCGAACCGTGCGGTCGCCGGGCAGAACTTTGTGGCGGCGCCCGTCGGGGAAGACACTACGGACAAGGCCGACTTTCGCATCGACCGCACGGGGGACGGAAGCGGCGTAGCCGGGCGCTTCAGCCTTGCCCGGCGCGACCAGCACACGCCGTACGCGGCCCAGCAGTTCTCGTCCGTGCCTGGCTACGGAAACCTGCTCGAGCAGAACGCCCACAACGCGATGGTCTCCTACACGGAGACCTTCCGAACGCGCTGGGTGAACGAATTCCGCGTCGGCATCAACCTGATCGACAACGAGACCCTCCACGAGAACTCGGGAACCAGTCTCAACAGCGGCATTGGACTGCCCGACTTCGCCACGCGTGACTTGGACTTGGGCCTGAGCTTCTTCCAGGTCACCGGATACTCGTCGCTAGGCGGCGAGTTCAATAATCCCCAGGTCAGCGAGGTCACCACGTGGCAGCTGTCCGACACCTTGAGCTACTCGCGGGGCGGCCACCTCTTGCAGCTCGGATTCGAGCAGCGCGGAATCCGCCAAGACGGCTTCCGCAATGTGCTGTCACGCGGGAGCCTTTACTTCACCAATCAGGCCTACACGCAGAACGCGCTGGCAGACCTGTTGCTAGGCCTTCCGACGTACACGCTGGGTGCACGCAGCGACAACGTTCAGGCGGCTCGGACAGGAGCGACGAGTGTGTTCGCGAGTGCTACCGTGAGGGCCTCGCAGGCCCTGACACTCTCGCTGGGCCTGCGTTACGAGTACCACCAGCCGGCCTTCGACGAGAACGATTCCGCGTCGATCTACGACACCCAGGGCATGCAGATCGCGCGGCTGGGCCAGGGCGGCGTCCCGCGCAGCGGATTCCTGGCCGACCTCAATAATCTGGCACCGCGCATAGGGCTCGCCTTCCGGCCGCCCGGAACGGACTCGCTCGTGCTGCGCGCGGGCTGGGGAGTGTATTACAACTTCTCGGACCTCGCCGCCGGCCAAGGCATCTACTTCAATCCTCCCTTCTTTAACGCCTTGTTGTTCTTCCCGTCGGCGCTGGCCCCCCTCTCCATCACCGATCCCTGGCCTGAGGGCGGCGCGGCACCAGTGCCCCCGAGCTTGACGACCTACGACCGAAATCTCCGCACAAGCTACGCCCAGCAGTGGAACTTCGCCGTGGAATCGGAACTCTTCGAGGACACCGTGCTGACGGTGGGCTACAGCGGAACGCGCGGCACGAAGCTGATCGGCGCCCGAGACATTAACCAGCCGGGCCCGTCGCCCGTGCGGCCAAACTACCGGCCACTGCCTACCTTCTCGGACATCAACCTCATTGCGAGCGGCTTCGACTCGGTCTACCACAGCCTGCAGGCGCAATTCCAGTGCCGCCTCCAGAGCGGACTGACGGGCCTGTTCTCGTACACATGGTCAAAGTCGATCGACAACGCCTCCAACTTCTTCGCTTCCTCCGGCGACGCGAACTTCCCGCAGGACAGCAACAACTTGGCGGCTGAACGGGCACGGTCGAGCTTCGACGTGCCGCACCGGTTCACGGGCAGCTTTGTCTATCAGCTTCCGTTCGGGCCGGGCCGCTCCGTCGGCGATAGCTGGACGGGAGCAAAGACCGCTGCCCTGAGCGGCTGGCAGCTCAACGGAATCGTGACGCTGCAGTCGGGCCAGCCCTACACCGTGGCCCTGCCCGGCGAACTGGACAACTCGAACACTGGGCGCACCAGCTACGGTTTCGGGGCCGGCGACAGGCCAAACCTTGCCGGGGATCCGAACCTCTCGAACCCGGACCCGCAGCAGTGGTTCGACCCATCCGCGTTCTCAATGCCCCCGTACGGAACGTTCGGCAACGCCGGCCGCAACATAATCACCGGACCTGGCCTGGCAAACGTGGACTTCTCCGTAACGAAAGACTTTGGCCTAGCCGAATCGGCCACGCTCCAGTTCAGGGCGGAGGTCTTCAACCTGCTCAACACACCGAACTTCCTCAATCCGAATATCTTCTTCGGAACGCCGGGATTCGGCCGTACCTTGGCCGCGCGGGACGGACGTGAGATCCAGCTGGGTGTGAAGCTGATCTTCTAGCTGGCGGCGGGACCCGAGGCGCAGCTGCCACCGATTGTCGAGACTGGGACGGGCCACCCGCAAAACCGCTGCCGCAGCGCACTTCCGGCTAATCCGCGGTCATGCCGGAGGGCGGCGCCTCGAAGTTGCTACTTCTCCTCGTACAGGCCAAAGGCGAACACACCGCTCTTTGTCGTGATGGCGACGTACTGGCGACCGTTTGCCTCGTAGGTCACGGGAGACGCGCGTATAGTGCCGCCCGTGTTGAAGTGCCAGAGCATCTCCCCAGTCTCGGCATCGGCCGCCATGAAATTGCCGTCCCGGCTTCCGAAGAACACGAGGCCACCGGCGGTGGACATGGCGCCAGCGAACATTACCTCGCGGTTCTCAATGCCCCGCAGCGGGATTTCCCAGCGGATTCTCCCCGAAGCTAGATCGATGGCGCGCAGGAAGTTCTGCGCTCCGGTCTCGAGGTGGTCAATGCTGGCCCCGGTGCGAAAGTACACGCCGCAGGCGTCACGCGACATGACGTAGAACAGTCCCGTCCCTGGGTGAAATGACGGCGACTGCCAATTCGTGCCCCCGTGAATGTCGGGGCATGTCAGCGATCCGCTCGCGCTTGGCGCCGCCCCGGGCCTTCGGATGGGTCGTCCTTCAGGTGTGAAGCGGTCAAGCCAAGTCTGCTTGGCGAACTCGGTCGCGCGCAGGAAAGCGCCCGTCTCGCGGTCCAAGACATACAGGAACGAGTTTCGATTCGGGTGCACCAAGAGCTTCCTCCCCGTGCCATTCCAAGTCGCGTCGACGAGAACGGGTGTCTGGTTGGCGTCCCAATCATGTTCGTCGTGCGGGGTGTACTGGAAATGCCAGACCAGTTCCCCGTCGTCCGGCCGCAAGGCCAGCAGCGTTGCCGTATACAGGTTGTCCCCTTCCCGGTCCCGGCCGTCAAAGTCCTTTGGCCCTGGGTTGCCGGTGGGCCAGTAGAGGAGGTCGAGTTCCGGGTCGTACGTTCCGCTCGTCCACGGCGTTCCCCCGCCCGCTTTCCACGAGTCGTTGTCGGGCCACGTCTCTGACCCAGGCTCGCCCGGTGCCGGCACCGTGTAGAATCGCCACTCCCGCTTGCCGGTTTCCGCATTGAACGCGTCCAGAAAGCCCCGGACGCGCCCGGTGTCGCCACCCCGGATTCCGACCAGCACCCGATTCTTGACGACTACGGGTGCGCCGGTGGAGCCGAAGCAAGGCTGGTCAGCCGTAACGGCTGACCGCCACAGCATTGCGCCGTTCCGGCTGTCCAGCGCAACCAAGTGGCAATCGGGCGTGGCGAGATACAGGCGATTGCCCGACAGGCCGAACCCCCGGCTTGAGTTCGGTGTTTGCCGTTCCTCGCCATGGGCATACGGATAGTCGAAGCGCCAGATAGAGCGACCGGTGACTGGATCCAGTGCGAATGCCCGCATCCCTCCGGCGGTCAGGTACATCACTCCGTCTCGCACCAGGGGGGTCGCTTCGCTGCGCCTCTGCTGAGGGCTGTATTGGAACATCCACTTGGGAACCAGGCGAGAAACGTTGCCGCGATGGATCTGGTCGAGCTCGGAATAGCGGCGCCCAGTGTTATCGCGGTCGTAGCTGAGCCAGTTCGCCGCGTCCCGGTAGCGTTCCTCAACCGGCTGGGCGCCGCCCTGTGACGCAGGGCCCAACAGGGCCACGGCGCAGACTATGGCCACCATTGGGGTCCGGAACTGGAAGGCCGCGTTCATCGACACAGGCATCAGTACACGGCGAATCCACGCACGACTGGCGTGAACGGGTCTCTCTGCCGATCCAGAAAGGCCAGCAGATCAGTGAGTTGGCGCTGAGACAACCTCGTTGCGAAGTCTTCTGGCATCCTTGACTTGGCGCTCATTTCGGCTGAGCGGACTTCGCTTCGCAGAAGCGTCCGGACCTGGCCGTCTGGGGTCTGGACAACCAAGAGGAACGTGTCCTCGTTCTTGAGGACTCCCGCGACCATTCGGCCGTCCATAGTTTCCACGGCTATGGTCTCGAACCCGTGCGCTAGACTGGCGCTGGGCTGGAGGACGTCTTTGCGAATCTCCTCGCTCGACTTCTGGATTGCGATCGAGTCCAGCGGGGGTCCGAGGAAGCCGCCGGATCCATTCACAATGTGGCAGGACGCACAGCCCGCTGACCGGAACAGTGCTTCCCCTGCCACCACATCGCCTGGGAGAGGAGGCTGCTGGCCTGGAAGTGCCATGCTCCTGAGATAGGAGACGATCTGCCAAATCCGCTCGTCGGGAAGATCGTCCTGCGGCGGCATCTCAGTCCCCGGAATGCCGGTTCGGATCAGCCGGAACAGAGCGTCCTCAGAACCGCGCCGGACAGTGCGAGTCTGCACTAGGTTGGACGCCATTCCGCCCTGTGCCCGCTGCCCATGACACACCGCGCAGCGCTCGTGGAATAGTCCGTCGCCAGCCTGAACTGCGCTCTCGTCCCGTGCCAGCGGGTTGCCTTGTGCTGCCGCATCGGCGGCGCAGATCGAACCGCCAGCCCCCAAGAAAGCTCCCCAAGCGACCAGCACCGCTGTTGTTCTGATGGAGTACAGGGAATTGGGAAGCATCCGCTGCCCGGGCGAGGTCACGGGAGACCGCTAGCATACCCGCGTATCGGGACGCGCCGCAACGCGACGCGAGGCACAGAGGCACATGTTCGTGACGGCCGGGAGCAGGAATCCCGGCCACAGGGTCTCGAGGCGGTCGCCGAGCTGCCTTGTCCAAATCCAGCGAGGAAGATACCCGCGGGCTCGTTAAGACCGGTCCTGCTGGCCGCGCACTCCCGTTCAGCGCTAGAGAGGCCGCCGGCGCGGCCAACGTCCCACGGGCCTCCGACTTCCGGAGTCCTGACCTGCGACGGCGGCAGCAACCTCCCACCTGCCTGTAGGCATGCGGGACTCGTAGCAGCGCCAGCAACAACGTCACAGCGGGTCTCAGGCTAGTTGCCATGCGCACGGCTGCCGACATGGACGAACAAGCGGTGTCCCGGATTCTCGACCGGCAGCGCAGCTGAGCCGGTGGCAGGACCAATGTGCGGGGGCTGCCAGGCGGTACTCTGGTTTCCCGTCGCAGCACTCGTGGGCACCCAAGAAGAGATAGGGTGAGATTTGCGAGTCGTCGTCTTTGGAGCTACCGGAAAGACCGGAGAGCATACTTGGAAGCTGCTCCTGGAAGCAGGTCATGACGTAACCGTCTTCGGTCGCTCGCTCGAGCGGCGCTATGCCGATGAACCGGTGGCGAAAGTCCAAGGCGACGTGCTGGATGCCGACGCGGTCTCGAAAGGCGTCGAAGCACAAGATGCCGTGTTAGTCTGTCTCGGTCCGGTCAGCACCAAGGACCAGACGACCCTCAGCCAAGGAGCTACCAATATCGTTTCGGCGATGCAGGCCCATGGCGTGCGCCGAGTCGTCTTCATCTCGGCCGCAGGCGTGGGAAGTAGCTGGAAGCAGATGCCGTGGTATTTGAAGCTGTTGTGTCGCGCCATGCTGACGACCCTCCTCGCGGAACATACCCGCGAGGAAGAGGTTTTCGCGTCCAGCGCACTGCATTGGACGGCGGTGCGACCGGCGGTCTTGACGAACAAACCTGCCACAGGTCGTATCGTCGCCTCAAACGCTGTCCCCATCAAGACGATCCCGCGCGCGGATCTTGCCGCGTTCCTCGTCGCAGAACTGGTCAATCAAGATTACGTGAACCGTGCAATCTCTGTCACGTCCGCACAATAGCAACGTCCACAAGTCAGCAGTCCCCCCGCGGCGAATTGACACCTATCGATGGAAGAAGCCGTCACTGGCTCATGGAACGGGTCCGAATCGCCTACATTGATGGGCCTCCTCATCAGAGATTCAGAGATGCGTCTTGGCACAATCGCCTACTGATCCCGTTCAATGTTCTGACGTCGGGGATGGACCAATTGCTGCGTGCGCCGCTGTGAGAGGACCGCTAGGCAGGAATACCGTGGGTTGGCAATGCCGGAACGAACGCGCATCGTCTCTGCGGTCTTGCCGGCACGCTTTTCGACCTTCCTGACTACAAGCTTCGATTGTCACACCTTGCTCGCTGACAGTGAGACCGTGCCTAGATCTGAGGCTCGCGCAAGAGTCAGTAGGCTGAAGTTGAGCTGGGTCCATGGGGCACCTCTGTGCCGGCCTGCTCTAGGAGTTCGGCGGAGAGCTGCGGCGTTTGGGCGCGGTCGACCCGCACCTGGTCCCCGCCCGCCGGGATGGCGTGCTTCCCAAGCAGCCAGTCCAGCCCTCTGTTCTGCATCACGAAGGTGCGGGGTATCGTCGGGGTGTGGGTGCATCCGCCCGAGCGTGCGGCTGTTCTGGACCGACGAGTAGGTGCAGTCAGCGGACCGCACTCAGCGCTCACTGCCGCCTTGCCTAGGCTTTGTCGAAGCGTTCACGCGCACTCGCAACTGCACGACCACGGCTTCCGCAGCGCTAGACATGGCCACCGGCAAGGTGGCACGCTGCGCGAAGCGCCAACGGTGCCGGGAGCACCTGACCCGCCTGTGCCTGATCGACAGGAAGGTGCTGCCCGATTCGTCGTCCGCCTGATCGCCGACGACTACGCGACGCACAAGCAAGCCAAGGTCAAGGCGATGGCTGGCGGCCCTACCTAGATGTAGCTCGGTCCTCCGGTCTCCGAGTGTTCGGCATGGTCCGTGTGCTGGACGGGGAAAGGGAATACGAACTGAGTCTCTGCTCTTCGAGCATTCACCTGCGTGAATCTAGTGTCTCTTCACTGCTCAACCCAAGACTCACGACTCCGACTTCAGCTTTCTTCTGACGCAGTCCGAATAAGATCGTCACGAGGAATCCTATGATGTTGATCATCAATAGTACAGGAGTTTCAGAACAAGCGTATATGAACCAGATCCAGAATATGATTGATAAACAGTATAGTGATCTATGTAGAAGACTTGCTCGCCTCCAACTGGCTGTGATCGAGAATCGACCGGAATTGCTCACTTGGTTGAATCCTAGTCCGCGTCAGGGGCTTGAACCCAACCGTACCGCGCGGCAATCGCACACTGGCACGCCGCAATCCCCACGACAGGTATCCGTGCCTGCCACACACCTTGGAGCCAAGTGCGACCCGCTCCAAGGGCCAGCCTCACCTTGCATCCTGGCAGGAGGCTCACGCTACGCGGTCCCAAATCTTGGCGAAATCGAAAACGCCCCGCTGGCCGACGATCCAATGCGCGGCCCTTAACGCGCCAAGCGCAAAACCCATGCGGCTCCGCGCCGTGTGCCGGAGGGAGATGGTGTCCGCCTCGGAATCGAAGCCAAGCTCGTGCACGCCGGGACTGTACCCGGCGCGCTGAGCACAGACGTCCACGGGGCGCTCGTATCCCGCCCCACGGACCGCATCAAGCAGGCGAAGCGCCGTCCCGGACGGGGCGTCCTTCTTGAACTTGTGATGCGCCTCGTACAGGAAGCCGTCATACCCCTCCTGCGCAGCAAACGTCCTCGCTGCCTCCCTCACGATCCGATAGAACGCGTTGACGCCGATGGAGTAGTTTGCGCCGTAAACCAATGCAGTCTCGTTGGCTTCAACGGCTTCTCGGACCTGCGGAAGATGTTCCAGCCAGCCGGTCGTTCCGATTGCCTGCGGTACCCCAAGGCCGGCGATGCGCACCGCGTTATCGGACACGACGTCCGGTATCGAGAAGTCAACCGCAACATCCACGCCAGCGAAGGCCTCCTCGGTGATCCCCTCGCCGTTCTGATTGTTGAACTCGTCAAGCCGCAGGACCACCTCAAAGCCGTGGTCAGGGGCGAGGTTCTCGATCAGCCGGCCCATGCGGCCGTAGCCCACCAGAGCGAGCTTCAGGGGCACTTCGCTCACGTCTGCCCCCCGGGCTGGTCCGGAAAGAACTCGCCGTGAACGCGCCGCACGGCGGGCGCGAGATCCTCTTCGTCCACCACGAAACCGACGTTCACTCGCGACGCACCGAGCGAAATCATCCGGATCCGGATCCCGTCCAACGCCCGGAAGACCCGGGCGGCGATGCCGAGAGTATATCGGATCCCATCCCCGACCACACACACGATTGCCTTTCCCGGTTTTGCCTCCACGCTGGCGATATTTGACAGATCGTCCAAGATTCCGGGCAGGCGGTCCGCGGAATCCACCGTCAGCGAAACGCTGACCTCTGAGGTCGAGACCATGTCGACCGGCGTCCTGTGGCGATCAAAGATCGAGAAGATTCGCGCCAGGAACCCATGTGCCATCAGCATGCGCGTCGAGTGGATGTCGATGAGCGTGATGTTCTCCTTGTACACGACTGACTTCACGACCCCTTGCCCGGGCGGGACATTGCGGACGATCAGCGTGCCGCGCGAGGCGGGCCGCATCGAATTGAGCACCCGGATCGGGACATCGTGCTCGATCGCGGGCAACATTGTCGAGGGATGCAGCACTCGACCGCCAAAATATGCCAACTCGGCGGCCTCTTGGAGCGATAGCAGCGGGAGGCTTTGCGCAGATTCGACCAAAGACGGATCCGCCGTCATCACGCCGTCAACGTCAGTCCAGATCTGCACTTCCTCCGCCCCCACAGCGGCACCGGTCACCGACGCCGTAAGGTCGGAGCCACCCCGGCCAAGCGTTGTCGGGCTGCCGTCCTCGGCCCTTGCGATGAACCCGCCCAGCACGGGAACCAGACCTTGGCCAACCTCCCGGAGAACGGCCGGCCGTAACCGGTCGCGCGTGGGCCCGAACAGCGGCGCGGCACCACCGTGTTGGCGCTCCGTAACGAACAGGTCGCGGGTATCGAGGTGAACTGCCGGCACAGAATGGGATCGAAGCGCTTCGGCGATGAACTGGCTCGAGATGCGCTCGCCGCAACCAAGCAGATCGTCCAGCAGGGGGGACGGCGCGTTCTGGTCCGACTCGTCGGCATGCCGGGACTGCAGGTCCGCCGCCTCTGCAAGTACGCGGCGAGCATGTTGGACGACAGTGCCAGCGGCCGTGCCGAGGACTCCCCGGAGCGTGTCTGCGGTCGACTTCTCTAGCGATGCCAACAGGCTGGACGCCCGAACCCGGTCGATGCGAGCGGCGCGCTCAAGCATGTCCGTGGTCTTGCCGAGCGCGGAAACGACCACTACCGGATCGCGACGCAGGCGGTCCTTGACCAAAGAACAGACCCTTCGAACGGCCGCGGCAGTCCCCACCGACGTCCCACCGAACTTCATGACCAGCATCGTTGCTCCAAGGCCAGCCGGGATCCGCCCCGCTGCCCAAGGGCCGACCGGTCTAACCACCCTTGCGGACAGTACCTAGAGTCATTATCCTGTGTGGGTAGAAGGCAGTAGAAAAAGGCACCAAGGCGCGCCGGCAGCCAAGTCGGCAAGGGCTCGGCAGGGACCGCCGCAGGGCGCAGGCTGCGTAGCGCAATGGCACCTCGCCGACACCGACACAGGAATGAGCAGCGAGCATGGCAAGGTCCGAAAAGATGGCCGCTTGGCAGCTTTCCTGCAAGATTTCGGAGACGAGCGCAAGTGCGAGGATGCGCTCTACGCGGCCCGGTGGCCGGACGGCTTCGAGTGCCGCGGCTGCGGTGGCGACACGTGGTGTCGGCTGCGGACGCGCCAGCTGTTCCAGTGCAACAGCTGCAAGAATCAGGTGTCTCTGACTGCCGGCACCCTGTTCTCTTGGACGAAGCTGCCCCTCACCAGTTGGTTTCTGGCGATCCACCTCATCATGCGGTCGGGCCGCCGTATCTCCGGTGCTGAGCTATCTCGCCGACTGGGTGTCAATCAGAATACGGCATTGAAAATGAAGCGCAAGATCCTAGCCGCCCTGCAGGATCCCAAGGAACGCTCAGCCCTTAGAGTGCTGGTCCACAGGGGACGATCCACGGCCTCTTAAGGTCCATGTTCGCGCGTGGATGGCCGCACGTGGCGAGCCCACCCCAAGGAGCCGCGTCGGCCCTTTGGTGAGTAGCCCAGTCCGAAAAAAGGCGGAGTTGGATGAATTAGATAGTTGACACAGTGGCATTTGGATGATTATTCTAGTGAATCTTGGAGGAATCGGTAATGTATCTGATGAAGAGGCTGGCCATTTGCGCCATCGTCTTGCTGCCGCTAATGGCTTCGGTCCCGGGATTTGCGGACGAGGACGGACGCATCACCGGCTCCGTGGCAATGCTGGAGACGGGCGACCCAATCCGGGGGGCGAGCGTACTGATCGTAGAGCTCGGAGCCCATAGATACACCGACAACGACGGCAAGTTTGAATTCGAGAGAGTCCACCCGGGCCGCTACCACGTCGTCTCCCGACTCGGAGAGGTCCTCACGGGCGAAGTGCAGGTAGTCGAGATCGCAGCGGGCGACGAGACAGCGCTGACGTTCCACCTAGAGGTGGCCGCGGACCACTACGAGATCACGGTCACGGCGACGGAGCACGTGGAGACCGCCTTCTCGTCATTGCAGTCGGTGGAGTCCATGGACTCCCACGAACTGTCCACGCTGACCGCGAGTTCGCTCGGCGAGGTGTTGGACCACAGGGTGGGCACGGGAATCGCCAAGCGTAGCTTCGGACCCGGCAGCTCGCGCCCGATCATTCGCGGGTTCGACGGTGACCGTGTCCTGATCATGCAGGACGGGATTCGCACGGGCACGCTCTCTTCCGCTTCGGGCGACCACGGTGAAGTGGTGAACGTCTCGCTGGCGGACCGGGTCGAGATCGTAAAGGGACCGGCGACGCTTCTCTACAGCGGCAATGCCACCGGCGGGACGGTCAACGTCGTCAGCAGACATGAGGACCACCACCGCTTCCCTCGAGAAGGGGTCCGGGGCCATGTGTCCGCTTCAGGCGGGACGACCAACGCCCTCGCGGGCACGGCGGCCTCGTTCGAGGCGGGAGCTGGCCGCTGGCTACTCTGGGGATCCGGCTCGGGCCTGCGGGCGGGCGATTACTCGGCACCGGGCGTCGGCGAGGTCTTCAACTCGCGCAACAGCCTGCAGAGCGGAGCGGGAGGGGTCGGGTGGTATGGCGAAAAGACCTACCTGACGTTCCAGGCTGAGGCCAATCGGGGGTGGAACGGAGTCCCCTTTGCGTCCGAGTTCCACGGGGCCCACGACCATGAGGACGAGCATGAAGATGAACACGAAGGCGAAGAAGAGGACCACGCGGAGGGAGAAGAGGAAGACCACGACGAGGAAGGCTCCGAGGAGGAAGAGCTTGAGCGCGTGTCCCTGCGGAACAGGCGAGACGCCTACCGCATCACATGGGGCCTACGCAATCTGGCCGGACCGATCGAGGGTTTCACGCTTAAGCTCAGCCAGATCGACTGGCACCATGACGAGTACGAGTACTTCCATGACGGAGATTCCGCAATAGGGACGACGTTCAACAACGACCAGTTCGTCTACCGCGGGGTCTTCGAGCAGTCGGAGCACGGGGCGCTCAGCGGTCGGTTCGGCTTCTGGGGAATTGACCGCGATTACTCGGCATTCGGCGAGGAAGCCCTGTCTCCCCCGGTGAACCAGCGTGGCCTCGCGCTATTCGCGTTTGAACAGGTGGACCTGGAGCGGGTCAAGCTGCAGTTCGGCGCGCGTGTCGAGACCCAGCGCTACCGGCCTGCCTTTGCAGAGCGCGGAGAGGTCCACGAGCACGACGAGCAAGAAGAGGAAGGGCACGAAGAGGGTGAAGAGGAGGAGGGCGAGGAGCACCATGAAGACGAGCATCACGCGCCCGACGCGATCGACAGGACCTTCACCGGCGCTTCTGCTGCCTTTGGAATCCGCGCTGAGACGTGGCGCGGCGGTGCCTTCGTCGCCAACCTCACCCGCAGCTTCCGTGCCCCTTCTTTAGAAGAGCTCTACAACTTTGGGCCCCACGTGGGAACGCTTGCGTTCGAGGTCGGAAACCCCAACCTCGAGTCGGAAGTTTCGACAGGAGCCGACTTCTCGCTGCGCCACCAGTCCGAGCGCGGCTACGGCGAGTTCAACGTGTTCTACTACGGCTTCAACAACTTCGTGTTCCCGTTCGCCACCGGTGAAGTGGTGGATGGTTTGGGCGAACTGGAGTTCATTCAGAGGGACGCGCGCTTCGTGGGCACTGAGGCCAATCTGGGGATTCACGTTGTTCCGGGCTTCACGATAAAGGCCGGAATGGACTACGTGGACGCCCGGGAGACGTTGTCGGATACACCGCTTCCGCGCATCCCCCCGCTTCGAGGAAGGTTCGGATTCGACTGCCACATTGGGGGTCTCCACCTTGAGCCGGAGCTGATCCTGGCCGACGAGCAGAACCGCACGTTCGACCTGGAGACGCCCACGGCCGCCTATGCAATTGTCAACCTGCGCGCGTCCTACACAGTCGTGCGCAATCGGGTTGCACACCAGTTCGCGGTAAACGTGTTCAACGTTGGGGACCAGCTGTACCGAAACCACTCTTCATTCATTAAGGACTTGGCCCCCGAAATCGGACGGGGTATCCGGGCCACCTACGTGCTGCGCTTCTTCTGACCAGGCGCAAACCGCGTCCGGCAACCCGATGACCGATTGAGAGGGGCGTTGCCGGACGCGCCGGATCGACGACTGAACCGGCGGGCCGGAAGCGGGACCACCACACAGCGCGGCGTTCGAGCGGCGCGCGACGTAAGGGCCTAAGCTGAGAGCAGTATGCGCCCGGCCCGCATCCCAACTCTGCACGGTCTATTACGTGTCTCGGCTCTCATCGGAATTACGGCTGTCGCACTGACGGTCCGTGGCGCCCACGCTCAGCAGCCGGCAGGCCCCGTTTTCGAGGCCGAGACGGCGCTGATGGAGATTGAGGTCCGCGTTACCGGCCGGGGCGGCAGGCCAGTGCCGGACCTGCGACGCGAGGACTTTGAGCTGGCCGAGAACGGCCGACTTCAAGAGATCTCGACATTTGAGTTCGTGCCGCCGCCTTCCCCGCTGGTGGATCGGGACCCACGGGAGACCCCGGACGAGCCGAGCCCTGCGGACGCTGCTGCGGGACAGGCCGAACTCCGGCGCAGCACGTTCGTCTACATAGCGGCCCGCGGCCGGCGGCAAGACCGGATCCGCATCCACCAGGCCGTGAAGGACTTCGTCAACGAGAGTGTGAGGCCAGGCTTGCTGGTGTCGATTGAGGGCTCGCCCTTCACTTCGGACAAGAGCGAGCTGCACTCCCTAGCGGACGAGATGCTACGGGCGCGAAACGGCCCGAACTTCGTGGACACTCTGGCAGTCGATCTGGCACGAGAGGTCCAGCCCAGCGTCTGGACCGAGTCCGCACTGGCCGACCTGGACGGCCTCAACGATGACTTCCAAGACGGACTGGAAGAGATTGCCGACCGCGCTGCGCTTTACAGGCGCCTGCGGATGTACGAGTACATCGACCTCATCCGGGCGCTAAGCGTCTTCCCGGGCCGCAAGATGGTGGTCCTCTTCATGACCGGGCTCCCCGTCGACGAGGACAACATCGACATGATGAAGGCCCTTGAGGACGAGGCCACCCGTGCCCGCGTGCGCTTCTTCGTGTCGGACGTCTCCGGCCTGACGGCCACGCCTCCGGGCGGGGATGCGGAGGCCGCGCTTCCGCCGGGTGCGATTGGCGAGGGCCTTGCCGGCGTGCTGTTCAACGCCCCTGCTGAAGGACGCCAGAACGACCAGGACGGCGTGTGGGAGCTCGCGCAGCGGACAGGTGGCAGGGCTGTCCTGAACAGCAATGACTTCGGCGAGATCTTTGACGTGGTCGAGCGCGAGAGCGGGGGGTACTACCTGCTCGGGTACTATCCCGAAGACCGCGAGCAGCGGGGCCGGCTACGACGCCTGAAGGTGCGCGTGAGCGACGGCAGGCTGAAGGTCAGCCACCAGCGCGGGTATTTCGAGGAACGCCAATTCACCGCAATGACGCGGTCGGAGAAGAATCTGCACCTGCACAAGGCCCTGACATCTGAAGCGCCCCACACCGATCTGCCGATCGTGATCGACCACGAGATGTTCCGGGACTCGGCAGGGAGGCCCACGCTCGTGTACTGCGTGGGCCTGCGCTCAAGCGACCTGCCATCGTCGCGACGTGCCAATTCGGAACAGATCAAGCTAACGGTCGTGGCCCAAGCGGCAGCGAGGCGCGACCCATCCGACCGGTCGCGCAGCCCAGTGATAGATGAGCGCCAATTCGAAATGAAGGTGGGCGCGGATGACATGTCCCGTCTCAGGGCCAACTCTGCGTCGTGGCTTCACTACGGTTCCCAGATTTCCCTCGCTCCTGGCGTGTATGACTGGAGAGTGGTGGTTCGGGACGATCTCTCCGGCTCGCTGGGCAGCTACAGCGCCGCGATCAGGATCCCCGCCAACGCCGACGGCATCGCTGCCAGTACGCTGATGCTCACAGGGCGGATCCAGGACACCGGCCAGTCCGGCGGAAGAAGCCCCGGAAACGCAGGCGAAAGCGTGCTGGTCGTAAAGGGAAGCCAGTTTTTCCCTACGGCCGTGAAGGCGTTCGCCAAGGGGGCCTCGATCTTCCTCCTGTACGACGTGTACAACCTGGACGCAGAGACACTCGCCAGCCCTCCCAGTCCGGCTCTCGCCCTCTATCGCGGGAATCAAAGGGTGGAGCGGATACCTGTCAAGGCCTTCCAGACAGTGTCCCAGCCCCAAGCACGTAGGGTGCGCTATCTCGCGGCCCTGCAGTCGGCGGACCTTGATCCGGGTGACTACACATTGGCTGCCCTGCTGCCGCAGTACCGGGGAGACCGGCGGGCCATTGTAAGGGGATTCCAGATCGTCGACCCGTCCGGGGACGAATAGTGCGCGCTCGGTTTGACCGGTTCAGCGCTCTAGGCAGGCGAACACCTCCCGATAGAACTCCGGGTGCGACTCCCAAGTCTGTGCGCTGACGAGGTTCCCGTCGCGCACGGCTTGCCGCTCGGAGTATCGAGCCCCCGCGCGCTCGGCCTCAGAACGGACGTGCACGTAGCAGGTCACGGTCCTGCCCTTTACCAGATCGGCCGCCACGAGGATCTGGATTCCGTGGCAGATCGAAAAGATCGGCTTGCCTTGGTCGGCGAACTCCCTGACGATCTCCACGACCCTCCGGATGTGGCGCAGGAACTCCGGCGCACGACCCCCGAGCATGAGGACGGCGGCGTAGTCAGCGACGTTCACGTCGTCGAAGGCGACGTCCGCCGAGAGCCCATAACCCTTACGCTCGATGTAGGTGTCCCAACCGGGCTCGAAATCGTGCATCACCAGATGCAGGCGGCGAGCGGAAGTGGCGGCCACGACGGGTTCGTAGCCCGCCTCTTGGAAGCGATGCACGGCGAAGAGCGCCTCGTAGCTCTCGCCGGAGTCACCCGTGATCAGCAGGATCTTCCCAGCCATAAGCCCCAATTCTAGCCCGGCGCTTCGGGCCGCGCGTCATAGGTTGCGGAGGAAGTAGTTCTGCTCCCGCTCACGGCCTAGCGTTGTGGGAAGCCCGTGCCCGCATGTCACGGCGATGTCGTCGTCAAGGCACAGCAGCTTGGTCTTGATGGAACCCAAGATCTTGCGGTAGTCGCCTCCCGGCAGGTCGGTCCGTCCGATCGAGCCGCGGAACAGGGTGTCGCCAGCCAGCAGCTTGCGCTCCTCGGAGGACAGCAGGCTGACGCTGCCCAGCGTGTGGCCCGGGGTATGCAGAACGGTAAGGCTGGCACCTGCCGGTCCGAGCGTGTCGCCCTCCGCCAGGGCCGTGTCGATGTCCACTGCTCCCGGATCGCGCATGCCGAGCCACGCCGCCTGCAAGGCCAAGTGGGGGAGCAGCTCGTGATCGGCCGGGTGCATGTAGACCGGCGCCCCCGTCAGCGACCGAAGCCGATTCGCGCCGCCGATGTGATCGGCGTGCGCATGGGTTATCACGATCCACTTGACAGCCAAGCCGTGCCGACTGAGGATCGCCCGGATCCGGCGGATGTCGTCGCCCGGGTCCACCACAACGGCCTCGCGGGTCTCCTCGTCGCCCCAGATCGAGCAGTTGCACTGCAGCGGCCCGACGGGCAGGACCTCGTGGATCATGGCTGGTATGCTACCAATCTCGGCCGTGGGGGCAGTCGAGCAATTCCAACTGGGCGCGGCGTGGGCCGACCTGTCCGACCAAGGCCGGCTGCGGGCCACGGGATCAGACCGGGTCCGCCTGCTCCACGCGATCTGCAGCAACGACCTGGAGGGCCTTGCCCCCGGCCAAGGCACCTACGCCTTCTTCCTCAGTCCCCAAGGAAAGATCCAGGCCGACAGCCACCTGTTCGTGGCAGCTGACCATGTCTTAGTCGTGTGCGACTCGGCCGTGCGCCAGAGCCTACGGGATCACATCGAGAGCTACATCATCATGGACGACGTCGATCTGGAGGACGTCTCAGGGCAGCTGGCGGTGACGGGATTGGCCGGACCCCATGCGGCACGGCTGCTCTCCGCGGTGGGCGCAGAGCCACCAAGCTCCAAGCTGCAGTCGTCCTCGTTCGCAGCAGGTCTTGTAACGCGCGCGCCGGTGGGCGGCCACGACGGATTCTGGCTCGAGACCGCGCCCGGCGATGCCCCGGATCTGCGGGAGCGCCTAGAGCGGCTCGGGGCTCTACAGGCCAGCGCAAGAGAATGCGCAATTGCCAGGGTGCGGAGACGGGTGCCACGGTTCGGGTTGGATTTCGGCGCGGACAGCATTCCCCACGAGACGCAGGTGTTTTCGGCGGTCTCGTTCACCAAGGGCTGCTACACCGGCCAAGAGATCGTTGAACGGGTGCGCTCGCGCGGTCGCGTGAGGAGGCTACTGGTGGCTGTCGACTTGGAGTCTCCAGAAGAACCGACAGACCGGACGGTCATTCACGGCGGCAAGGCCGTCGGATCGCTCACGTCGCTCTTCCGGATCTCCACTGATGGCCGCAAGTGGGCGGGCTTTGCGATGGTGCGCAGGTCTGCCGCGGCACCGGGCACGCGGGTAACCGTCGGATCCATCGCGGCGACAATTGCCGCGATTTCAGCACCCTGAGTTTGCGGGCTTGCTCGGCGTCGCCATCGCGGCAGCCCGCGAATCGGGGACGCTGGAACTCGGCGCTATCATTACGGCAGACCCGCCCATGTACGAGTGCAGCTCAGCTACACACGTCGGTCTGGTCCGCGCCAACAACGAGGACTGCTGCGACACGCTGCCGGATCTGGGCCTGTTCGTGGTCGCGGACGGGCTGGGCGGAGCCGCCGGCGGCGAGCGCGCCTCCCGGCTGACGGTCTCGACGGTCGTGGACGCCGCGCGCGAGGCGGGCGAGGACCTCTGCGCGCAAACCATCTATGACGCAGTCGAGCTCGCAAACAGGCGCATCTGGTACGAGTCGGAGAACGACATCGCTCTTGACGGTATGGGCACGACCATCACGGCGGCGCTTCTGCATGGGCATGCCGTGGACATCGTCAACGCAGGAGACAGCCGGGCGTACCGGTTCCGCGAGGGGCGACTGGAGCGTCTAACCAGCGATCACACCTGGGTGCGGGATCTAGCCGAGGGCACAGGGCGCAGTGAGGAGGAGTTCCGGAACCACCCGATGCGGCACATGCTCACCAAGGCCGTCGGGGCCGAGAGCACGGTCAATGCGGACAGGATTCGGTGGGATTTCGAGCCCGGTGACATATTGCTGCTGAGCAGCGACGGCCTGCACGGATTCGTGCCCTCCGAGAGGATCTCGCGAGTGCTCGGCACGAAGGGGACGCTAGAAGAGAAGGCCCTCGAGCTGATTGACGAGGCGCTGGGCGAGGGGGCGCCCGACAACGTCACGGTCGTGCTTGTCGGTCACGGCAACTCCGAATCACGCACCTGAATCAGGTCAACTCCTGGAATCGGTCGGTCAGGCTTTCGATTCGGTCGACATCAAGCCCATAGCCCAGCCCGGGCCCGCCGGGAGGGACGATCGTACCTTGGGAGTCGACCTCCACCGCCGGGCTGATGACGTCCCTGGACCAGTAGCGCTTCGACGCCGATACGTCTCCCGGCAGGACAAAGCCCTCCAGCGTCGAGAGCGCGATGTTGTGGGCTCGGCCGATCCCCGACTCCAGCATCCCCCCGCACCAGACAGGAATGCCGGCCTCACGGCACACGCTGTGGACCTTCAGTGCCCCTCCGAACCCTCCCACACGGCCCAGCTTGATGTTGATCACTTGGCAGGCTTGGATGCGGATGGCCTGCTCCGCGTGCCGGTCGCTGCGAATGCACTCGTCGAGACAGATCGGAGTCCTCAGGCGCCGCTGCAGCTCCGCGTGGTCGATCAGGTCATCGTGCCGCAGCGGCTGCTCCAGCATCATCAGCCCAAAGTCGTCCAACGCCGCCAAGTGCGGGGCGTCGGCGAGCGTGTAAGCAGAGTTCGCGTCCGCCATCAGCGGGATCTTGGGAAAGCGCCGGCGCACCTCCCTCACGACTTCGACGTCCCAGCCGGGCTTGATCTTGATCTTGATCCGCCGGTAGCCAGCGCGAACCTCCCGGTCGACGAGTCCCAAGAGCCTGTCGAGCGAGGCTTGTATTCCGATCGACACCCCGCACTGGATCCGGCGGCGCGTTCCGCCGACGTGGCGCCAGAGCGGGCGCCCCAGCTTGCGCGCTTCCAACTCCCAGCACGCCGCCTCCAAGCCTCCCAGCGCCATCCTGTGGCCCCGAACGGCGCTTGTAAGTCCTGCAACCGCTCGAGCGGAGGGGACCTGCACTCCCAGCACCTGGGGAGCAGCGAACTCCGTCAGAACCAGCCACGCCGAGTCCACCCACTCCTCGTTGTAGAACGGACGCTCGCCGCAGGTGACCTCACCCCAGCCGACGGCCCCGTCGGAATCTTCCACCTCCACCAGCAGGATTCGCCGATGCGTGGTCTTCCCGAAGCTGGTCTCAAAGGGCAGTACCAGCGGCATCCGGATCTGGCGGAGCTTGATCCGCGAGAGCCTCATGGTCTCCCCCTCCGACGCTGGCAGCGGGGGCAATAGTGAGTTCCCCGCTGCGCCAAGACAATGCGCCGCAAAGCCGTCCCACAACGTACACAGGGAGTGCCATGCTTGCCGTAGACTTGGGTCCGCAGCTGGAAGTAGCCGCGTGACCCCCGTCCGTCGACGTAGTTCGAGATGCTGGAGCCGCCGGCCTCGATGGCCTCCGTCAGAACCCTCTGGATCGCGCCGTGCAGCGCCCGCGCCTTGCGCGGGCCGACACTCGATGCAGGCACCTCGGGATGCAGGCGCGCGCGGAACAGCGCCTCATCGGCATAGATGTTGCCGAGTCCGCGCAGGAATCCTTGATCCAGCAGCAGGGGCTTCAGCCGCATCGTCCGCTTCCCGAGCCGCGCCAAGAATTCGGATGACGAGATCTCGAGCGGCTCCGGCCCAAGCCGCTCCAAGCGCTCCGGCAGGCTGGGGGACCATTCCCACTTCCCAAACTTGCGGACATCGTTGAATTCGACGGTGGAACCGCCCGAGAGCAGCATCTCCGCTCTCGTATAGGGGCCCGGCTCGCCATTCAGCAGCAAGTTGCCCGTCATGCGCAGGTGGACGGTCAGGTAAGACTTCTTCCCGCCTTTCCTCAGCCGGAACAGCAGATACTTGCCCCGACGGTCCAACGATTCGATACGCTGGCCGGCCAAACGCTCCGCAGTGGCGGCAGGGTCTCCGACGCAGGTGCGCGCCCAGTGGAACACGACTGTCTCGATCCGGCGGCCCTCGATATGGGGGGCCAGCGTGCGCCGGACCGTTTCGACTTCTGGGAGCTCTGGCATTTCCTGGCTGCTGGGCCGGGTGGCCTTAGGACTCCTGCCCGACGATGGCGGGCAGAACGTCGCCAATCTCACCCCTGACGACCGCATCGGCGATCCCGTCCACGGGCGTGGGCTCCCGGTTGACGATCACCAGGCGCGCACCGTTGTACTTCGCGACCCGCGGGATCGACGCAGCCGGCTCGACAACCAATGACGAGCCGACTGCCAACAGCAGGTCGCAGCTCTCCGCTTCGCTCTGTGCCCGGCGGAGGACGTCAGATGACAGCGGCTGCCCGAATGAGATCGTGGCCGGCTTGAGAAAGCCGCCGCACTTGCGGCAGCGGGGAGCGCGCTCGCCCGCCTCCACCCGGTCGCAGGCCTCGTCAGACGTGATGCGGTCCCCGCAAGAGAGGCATGCGGCCTCAGTTGTCGTGCCGTGGAGTTCCAGGACGGCTTGCCGTGGCAGGCCGGAGGTCTGGTGCAGTCCATCGATGTTCTGCGTGATCAGCGCGGAGAGCTTGCCCAGACTGTGCAAGCGCACGAATGCGGCGTGGCCCGCATTGGGGCGCGCGGCGCGCATGGCCGGCCAAGCCTCGACCTTCTGCCGCCAGTACTCTACCCTGCCCTCCTCGGAGGTCAGGAACTCCTCGAAGTCGACCATTCGATTGCGCGCCCACACCCCATCGGGGCTCCGAAAGTCCGGGATTCCGGATTCCGTGGAGATCCCTGCCCCGGTGAAGCCCACGATGCGTCGAGCGCCGGTGACCCACGCTTGAACAGTCTGCAGGTCCACGGCGGAATACTAGCACGCGTCCAATCGCCCAAGCGCGACGGGCTAGGATGGTTGCATTCGGAGGAACGGGTGTTTCCATTTCGGGGCGTGGACTTCATGCGATTCGACTCGCTTCTCAGCGAGGAAGAGCTCTTGGTGCGCCGGACTGCCCGCCAGTTCGTCGAGGACCGCTTTATCCCCGTGATCACTCGGCACTTCCGCGAGGGCACGTTCCCAACCGAGCTCACCCGCCCGATCGCCGACCTCGGCTTCTTTGGCGCCAACTTGGGCGGGTACGGCTGCGCGGGCCTCAGCGAGGTGGAGTACGGGCTGGTCATGCAGGAGCTGGAGCGCGGCGATACCGCCCTGCGGAGCTTCGTATCCGTCCAGAGCAGCCTCACCATGTTCGCGATCCACTCTTATGGGTCTGACGAGCAGAAGGACCGCTGGCTGCCTGCGATGCAGCGCGGCGAGGCCATGGGATGTTTCGCGCTGACGGAGCCGAACTTCGGCTCGAATCCTTCCGGGATGCTGACACGGGCCGTGCGTGACGGTGACAGCTACGTGCTCAACGGGGAGAAGACTTGGATCACCAACGGCAGCCTCGCCGACGTAGCGGTCGTGTGGGCGAAGCTCGATGCGAGCGACAAGATCCAAGGCTTCTTGGTGGAGACCGACCGACCCGGGTTCACGGCTGTTGACCTGCACAACAAGCTCTCGATGCGGGCCTCAACTACCTCCAGCATCGGGCTGTCCAACGTGAGAATCCCGGCCTCGAATACGCTGCCTTCCGCCCGCGGGCTGAAATCTGCCTTGGGTTGCCTGACCAACGCCCGCCTAGGGATTGCGTGGGGCACCATCGGGGCGGCGATGGCCTGCTACGACTGCGCACGCCAGTACACCATCCTGCGCAAGCAGTTCGGCGATCGGCCGATCGCCTCGCACCAGCTGGTGCAGGCGGAACTGGCATGGATGATCACCGAGATCACCAAGGCTCAGTTCGTCACGCTCCACGCCTCGCGCCTCAAGGATGCGGGGAAGCTCAGCCACGTGCACGTCTCAATGATCAAGCGCAGCAATTCCGAGATGGCACTCGAAGTCGCCAGGCGGGCCCGCGACCTGCTGGGCGCCAACGGAATCACCGACGAATATCCGATCTTCCGCCACATGTGCAACCTCGAGACCGTCAAGACCTATGAGGGGACGCACAATATTCACACCTTGGTCCTCGGGGCACACGTGACGGGGATTCCCGCGTTCACGTAAAGGGCGACCGCCCGCCGAGGGCACCGTCTCGCACTCACCGCAATGTGCCGTCGCCCACAGTGGCTCCAGATGCAGACCTCGGTCGCCGCAGAGGAGCGCGCGACTAACATTAAGGGATGCCAGACCCCCAAGTCCCACGGTCCGGCTCAGTCGCCGAGCATTCCATCAAGCGGCGCAACTTCTTGCGGACGGCCGGCGCCGCAACGCTGACCGCGGTGTCTGCGTCCCGGGTGGTGGGAGCCAACTCGAGGCTGCGCGTGGCGCTGGTGGGCTGCGGGGGCCGAGGGCGCAGCGTCGCAAGCAGTATCGCGGCGGTGGACGGCGTCGAGTACACCTATTTCTGCGACGTCTACGACGTCCAGGCGAAGTCGGCCCGCGAGGCGCTGGCGGGCGGAAGGGGCAAGACGGGTCGGGACTACCGGCGAGTCGTTGACGACCCGGAAGTTGACGCCGTGCACATCGCAACGCCCGACCATTGGCACGCACTTCCGGCTGTGGATGCGATTCGTGCGGGCAAGCACGTCTATGTCGAGAAGCCGCTGGGCCACAACGTGCTTGAAGGCAAGGCAATGGTCAAGGCTGCGACGGAGTCCAAGGCGGTTTTTTTGACCGGCACGCAGCATCGCTCCGCCGCACACTTTGAGGAGGCCGCGGAACTCGTGCAGGGGGGGACGCTGAGCGACGTGCACTTCGTGCGGGTCTGGAACTACGCCAACCTGATGCCCGTCGGTCCGGGTCGGACTCCCGATTCCGACCCTCCGGAAGGCTTGGACTGGGACTTCTACCTTGGCCCGGCACCGTGGGTGCCCTTCAACAAGATGCGCTTTCTGAGGACGTACCGGTTCTTCTACGACTATGCCGGCGGCTGGATCACGGACTTCGGCACGCACAGGTTCGACACGGTCCACCAGATCATGGGCAAGGAGGCCCCAACGTCGGTAGTGGCCACCGGAGGAAGATTCGCGGTGGGCGGGACGGGCGACCAGCCCGATCTGCTGCAAGTGACGTTTGAGTACCCAGGGTTCATCCTCAGCTACGAAACCTGCAATACGAACTCGTTCGGCAGCATCGGCCGACTCACGCCGGGCATGCCCCTGCACGGCGCGCGCGGGCCCGAGAACAGGCCCAACGGAATGGCCTTCTACGGAAGCAACGGCACGCTCATCGCAGACCGGCTGGGTTACGAGATCATCCCCGAGAGCGGTGCGTACGGCGGTTCGCTCGCGGGCGGAGCGCCCTTCTCCCCGAGCAAGCTAGAGCGAACGAGCAAGTCGGGCGCGGAACCTTCCGCACTGCACGCGGAGCACTTTGTCCGCTGCGTTCGCGACGGGGAGGCGCCGCGCTGCGACGCCGCCACTGGCCATCGGTCCTCACTGGTGGCCCACCTCGGGAACATTGCCTACCAAGCCGGCCGCAAGCTTGGTTGGGATGCCGACCGGGAGGACTTCGTCAACGATGCGGAAGCCTCCCGAATGCTCGGCCGCAAGGCTCGCAAGCCTTGGGACGCAATCAGCCTGTAGTCGGGCCGCCCGAAACAGTTGCGGCCCCCGAACCCAAGGTCCAGGGGCCGCTGGCTGGCTGGCGTTGACCGGCCTCAGAAGATAAGCTTCAGGCCGAACTGCAGGTTGCGCGGCCGGCCCGCGCTCGTGATGCGCCCGAAGTTGTTGTTGCCGACCTCCGAATTGGGGAAGTTGAAGATCGGGGTGTTCGTGAAGTTGAAGCTCTCGAAGCGGAACTGCAGCATGTCGCCCTCAGTGATCTTGAAGGTCTTGTACACGGCGAAGTCCCAGTTCGCGACCCCGGGCCCGATCAGGATGTTACGCCCCGCGTTCCCGTACTCGTAGTCGTTGTTGCGCACGAATGCGTCGGTGTTGAACCACCGCTCGGGATCGCGCTGCCCTCCCGGGAGGTGCGGGCTGGTCCCCGCCACCACGTTCGGGCGGCTGAAGTTCCCGTTGTTTGCCGGATTTCCGCGCACCCTCAAGCCGAACGGGCGACCCGCAGCAATCGAGACAATGCCGGCTACGGTCCAACCTCCCAGCACGGCGTCCTGGGCAGCGCCCCACGAGCTGCCCCAGCGGCGCCCCTGTCCCCACGGCAGGTCATAGATGTAGCTGCTGACGAAGCTGTGCGAGCGGTGCTGATTGTCAAGGCTGCGCTCGGCCGCACGGTTAAGGGGGTTCTGGATACCGCTGTTCGGCGCATTCCCCGAACCCGAGAAGCCGGGCACGTCCCCAATGTTCTTGGACCACACGTGCGCCGCGAGCAGCGTGAAACCGTTGGAGTATCGGCGCTCGATGCGCGTCTGGAAGGAGTGGAACAGGGAGTTGCCGTTGAACTCGTGACGGTTCATCGCGGCGAGCGGGCCGACAACGATGTCGGTGCCCGGGAACACCGCGCTCGTGTACCGGCGCCTGGGGTTGATGTTGCCGGGGCCGGGCAGAGCATAGTTGCCGTCGATGCGGTTCACCAAGTGCTGTGCCTTTGTTCCGTAGTAGCCGATCTCCCACACGGTGTTGGCGCCTAGGGAGTGTTGGATGTTCAAGTTCCACTGCTGCGAGATGGGCCACGGCGGGTCGCGCTCGAACGAGGAGAAACGGAGGGCAACGGCCCGCTCGGGGGTTACCACGCCATCGGGCACGCCCGTGCGCAGCAGCACGGCTGGATTGATGCTGTCGGTCGAGATCTGCGACTTGATGTGGAATGGCGGGTTCGTCTCCAAGAACTGGCCGCCACCGGTTCCCTCGTAGTTCGCGTAGAAGATACCGTATCCGCCACGGAGGACCGTGCCATCGAGGATCCTGTAGGCGAAACCGAACCGCGGGGCAAAATTGTTCAGGTCCGGATCGAGCGTGGCCCGCGACGCGATGCTGTCGTTGCTCGGGAGGAAGAATGTCGGGTTGGCCGGATCCGTGTCGATGTCAAAGTTCGAAATGCCGTTGTCCTTGTCGTACCAAGGCATGTTGTGCTCGTAGCGCAGGCCGAGATTGAGTGTGAGCCTGTCGCTGACGCGCCATTCGTCCTGAAGGTAGAAGTGCTGCCACGGCGAGCGAAGGTTCATGTAGACGGAGTTGGAGATGTCCGTGCGGAACGGTATGCCGAGCAGAAAGTCGGCGGCCGGTCGGCCTCCCCTGCCACCCTCGACGTTCTGGGTCTGCCTCGAGAAGTTCCCGTTGAACACGAACTGGCCCAGCTCCTGCTGCGGGTTGGTCAGGTAGCTCTGCAGCAGCTGCAGCGAGTATCCGAACTTCACGCTGTGGCGGCCCTTCGTCCAATTCGTGTCGATGTTCAGCTGCCGGTTCTGGGAGTCGATCAAGTTGGGCGTGAAGTTCGACGTCCCGATCGGGCGCATGCCGCTGATCGCGAACCTGGCCGAACCGTTGAGGGACTGGTTGACCCCGGTCAGCCCGAGCTCTTGGTTGAGGTTACTGCCCGCAAGGGCCTGCCGGTTGGTGTAGATCCGGTTCCAGCCGAGCTTCACGGTGGTGATCAGCGTCGGCGTGAAGATGTGGTTCCAACCCATCGCGAGATTCTGTCCGCGATGGTTGAACTCCGTGCCGTCACCGTCCTGCAGGGACGGGAAACGGATTGGTGACGGCACGTAGCTGTCCTGCTGGCTGTACCGACCGAAGATGTTGTCGCCGGCACTGATGATCTGGTCCACTCTCACGTCCCACTTGTCGTCATCCTCCTTGTCCGGGGCGGCCGTGCGCCAGTTGCGAGTCAGACCGGGCGCGTTTGGAGCGGGGTAGTACGCGCTCGCGCTGCGGGCCACGGGATCGATGCGGTCGCTCGGGATCGTGTTGTTTGGAAGCGGGTTCCTAAGGTTGGCCGCGCTGTCGTACGTAGCAGGGTCGTAGATCGTCTGCGGAACTCCGCTGAAGTTGCCGGCGAGCTGGTCCTGTGTTGGGATGGTTTCCACGAAAGTCGCCGACTCGCGGATGCGGGTGCCCTCAAAGTCCGTGAAGAAGAACGTCGAGTTGCGCCTTATCGGGCCCCCGACGGAGTACCCGAACTGATTACGCTTGAACGGCGGCTTGGGAGAGTCCGGATCGTCGAAGAAGTTCTTGGCGTCGAGCACATCGTTGCGCAGGAACTCGAAAACGGTCCCATGGAACTCGTTCGTGCCTGACTTGATCGAGACATTGACAGTGCCTCCCAGCGCCCTGCCCGACTCCGCGCTGTAGGCGTTGGTCGAGATCTTGAATTCCTCGATGGCGTCGACGGAAGGCTTGACGACCTCGGCCCTGCGGCCCTGTGCGGCGATCTGCAGGCCATTGTTGTCCACGCCGTCGAGCGTGTAGTTGTTCTGGGTGGTCCTCTGACCGCCAGCACTGTAGCCCCCGAAGCGTCCGCCGATCGGACGAATGGCACCGGCCGAGAGAAGTGCGAGCTGTATGTAGTCGCGACCGTTCAGCGGCATGTCGACGATGCGCTGGTTGTTGATCACCTGGCCTTGAGTGGCCTCGGTCGTCTCGAGCAGCACTGCGTCGGCGGTCACGTCGACGACCTCGGTCAGATCCCCGATCTCAAGGACGACGTCGATCACCGCCGTCTCCTGAAGCTCGAGGTTGACGCCCGAGCGTACCGATCGCTTGAATCCGTCCGCCTCGTATTCGACGCGGTACTCGCCAATGCGCAGCGGTATTGAGCGATACAGTCCGTCTGCACTGGTCGAGACCTCGAACTGTTGCCCGGTAGCGACATGCACGAACCGCACGGTCGCCCCGGGAATCACGGCCCCGGTGGCATCGCCCACCACTCCTTGGATGCGCGCCGACTCGATCTGCCCGAAAGACGGCACTGCGGAGAGCGCCATCGCAGCTACGACCGCGAGGGCGAGTCTCATCCTTCCCTTCATCATGGTTCTACCTCCTGTCTGAACCCCCGGGCGCCGAAAAAGAACTATGGCGCCCTAAACCAAGACCACCCCTAGGCTACCCGAACAGATGCGGGGGCACAACCGACCGGGTATCAGACTTGGCCGTTCTTGTTGGAAGGCATGGCAGTCTGCGGACCTCGCGGCGGACAGGGGGCCCGACTTAGGGAAGTTGCCCGTGCGTGGCGCTGGCCCCAGAACAGGGTGGCGCTGCACTCGCGAGCGACTCTAAGGCCTCGAGATCGAACAGCTTCAGCCCTATCGCCCGACCCGCTGCGGCCATTTTCTGGTCGTATGTTGCTAGGGCAATTCGCTGGCCCCGGGGCGCGCAAGAAATCGCAGGTCGCGAGGTGCAACGCGTCCAGCGTGCGAACGTGGACCGGAAAGGGTACTAGAGCGCGGTTAAGTACAGCGGTTGCCAGCTCTCCAAACGCGATTCTGCCGAGGACTACGCCTGCGGCCTCCCCGTGAGTGTCCGCCAAGTGGCGAGCATGAAGCCGGGTCCACGTCTCATTCTCGAGCAGCGTGCTTGCGACGAGCGATCGTTGCCAAATCGCGATGGCAGGTCGGCGGTCCTCAGCCAAGAGGTGAGCGAGGACGACGGACGTGTCGAGGTAGATCACCGATCGCTCCGATCTCCCGCCAGTTCGCGGAGGATCTCACTCAGTGGCGCCACGGGGACCGGCGGAGATGGCACGTCCCCAAGTCGGAGCGCCGGCGGCGATATCCATCCGTTTCGAGCCGCGTCCGCGAGCATCGCGTCCGCCAAGACCCGACGCCTGGATGCCCTCAGTGGCTCGATCTCGACAACGAACCTGGTGCGGTCCGTGATCAGAACCGTCTCCGCCGAGGCCGCCAGCCGAACATGCTCGCTCAGGCGACTATTGGGAACTCTGATCCCGACAGCCCGCACGCAACGATGGAAGCGACCAGTACCACCTTCGTCAGCAACCGACAGGTTCGGGTGAAAAACTGGCGGCGCTTGGCGGCCAGACCAGCGACTTGGGCCGGCTCACAAGTGCGGTTGGGAACACTGTCACTCGACCGAGGGACCTTGGATGAGCGGCCACGAGCAGGCGACCGGGGCGGCAGTCCGATGATGCTCACACGGGACGCTCAGCAGTCTGCGCCGGGCACCGGTGTCGTGCCGTACGGCCGCAGTCACCAGCGACGCACCCTCAACCGCAGGGCGGTTCATAGCTCCCTTCCCCGGCCCGCTGCGGGGAATACGCAGGCCAGCGCGCTCAGCCTACGGGCGACGACCTTGCCGGAACGACGACGCCGCAGAGGTCGCGCATGTCCTCTACCGTAATGTCCGCGTGGTGGCGTTCGAAATCCCCAGGCCTGATCCCGTAGAGCACTCCCGCGCACCGAGTCCCGGCGTTGCGTGCGGTCAGGACATCCACCGAACTGTCCCCGACCATCAAGGTCTCTGAGGGCCCGGAGCCAAGCTCGCGCATGATCCGAATCAGCCCGTACGGGTCGGGCTTCTTCGTGGCAAAGCTGTTGCCCCCGTAGATCTTGGCGAACCATCCCCCCAAACCGAGCCCGGCGATCAGGTCCCGGCTGAATCGCTCCGGCTTGTTCGTCAGAACGGCCATTGTCATTCCCGTCCGTCGCCACTCCGAGAGAGCCTCTTCTACGCCGTCGTAGAGGCGGGTGTTGTCCAGCATGTGCACGTAGTAGTACCGGAGGAAGAATGCCAGTCCCAACTGCACGTCCCGCTCTCTCGCGGTTGGGCCCAAGGCGCGGCGCACGAGCATTTTCGCGCCGTTGCCGACATACGAAGAGATGGTCTCCACGTCCAATGGGCCAAGCCCGGCGTTCGCGCGCGTCGCGTTGACCGATAGCGCCAAGTCGAGGGTCGAATCGATCAGCGTCCCGTCCAGGTCGAATACCAACAGCTTGACGCGGAGCGGCACGTGCAAGCCGGCCTAGAGCCCGACGACGACCGAGATGTGGCGCCGCAGCTCGGCGAAGATCTCGTCCGGGGATCGGGTCGCGTCCACGGTCGTGAAGCCGTACTTTTCGGCGAATCCGTCCAGCACCTCGATCAGCTTGGCCTGATACCGAACGAAGCTCCGGAAGCGATTGGAGCCGTAGGGGACGTCCATTCCGCTCTCCCAGTACTCGAAGTACTTGCGCCCTCTGACAGTCCGGGCCACGATCTCCTCAACCGTTGGGCGCATATAGAGCACCGTGTGGGGAACGAGCGAGCAGCCCCCGACCCTCTCGAGCCACTCGGAGTCCAGATTGCGGGCCACCGCCCGGGCCACCACAGAGTAGAAGTAGCGGTCCGTAATGACAACGAAACCTGCACGCAGCGCTGGGATGATCACATGCTCCAGCCTGTCGGCGAAATCCGACATGTAGAACAGGCCCATCGTGAGCGGCCCCAAGGTGTGGCCCGTCTTGGCCCGCTGAATGCCGTCCTTGGTCAGGGCAGACCTCGCCAGCCCGGTATCGACAACCGCGTGCCCGCTGGCTTCGAGCCAGTTCCGGATGCGCTCGACCTGAGTCGTCCGCCCCACGGAGTCTGGGCCTTCGATCGCGATCAGCTTGCCCTGCAGGTCGTTGGGGGCGATTCCGGGAAGCGGATCGCTGTAGAAGGTGAGGGGCTCCAGAGCTGTCATGGCTGGCTAACGGGAAACACGCAGGATGTCGTTCTCGAGGGCGTCCCCAATCGTGTTCAGCACGACTTGGCGCACTTCCTTCTGCTGCTCTTGGATCGAACCCGTCGCGTCGATCACGTTGAAGCCCATCTCTTTCGACATGGACTCGTACTGCTTGCGGATCCGCTTCTGGAACAGCCCGAAGCTCTTGCGGATGTTCGAACTGAGGTTCAGGTCCATTCCGGCCTCGTAGTACTTCAGGGAAGCCCGCCCCCTCAGGATCCGGTCCAGCGCAACACTGAGGGGCACGCGAAAATAAAAGGCTATGTCCGGCTTGACCGCGAAGCGGTACAGATTGCGGACCCATTCAGGGCCCACGCCACGGGCCACGTCTCGCGCAAACGCGGTGTAGGCGTAGCGGTCCGCGCAGACAACAGCGCCGGCCTCAAGCATCGGCAAGATATGGCGCTCGAGACGGTCCGCAAAATCGGTCGCGTGGACCAAGCTGAAGGTCGTCGGCGTGAACATCTGCTTCTTCTTGCCACGCTTCGTCGTTCCGCGGACGATCGGTGAAGAATTCCACTCGCTGAAGGAGACGACCAGACCCAACGACCGGAGCCACTGGCTCAGCAGCGCCAGCTGGGTGGACTTGCCCGAACCGTCGATCCCCTCGACGATGATCAGCTTGCCGCGGTACGTGTTTGGCACGAATTGGGCCATGGATATCGCACGCCAATTCTAGCACCGCAATGGCCCCTCAACGGTGCGGCCGAGCGCTCCGGATGGTATTGGGGAGGGGTCGCGGCGCACAGGCGTGCTAGTACGATTGGATCAATGCTCCAAGCGCGAATGAACGCACTGTACCGCCAGAACCGCGAGTCCTACAGCCATCAAGACCTGGAGACGTTTGCCGAGTTCAAGGCGGGACTCAACAGCGGCACGATCCGCGCCGCCGAGCCCGATGGTGAGGCTCAGCCCCAAGGCTGGCGCGTCAACGCGTGGGTCAAGCGCGGCATCCTGGTCGGATTCCGGCTCGGCCGCAGCGTGGACATGTCCGACGCGGGCAGCCGCTTCCGCTTCATCGACAAATCTACCTACCCGCCGCGGGACCTTTCCCTTGACGACAGCGTCAGGCTCGTCCCGGGGGGCTCGAGCCTGCGCGACGGCTGCTATCTGGGCCGGAGCGTGACTTGTATGCCGCCGATGTACGTCAATGTGGGCGCCTACGTGGACGACGGAACAATGGTGGACTCGCACGCCCTCGTCGGCAGCTGCGCCCAGATCGGCAAGAACTGCCACATCAGCGCCGCCGCACAGATCGGGGGAGTGCTGGAACCGGTCGGAGCGCTGCCCGTAATCATCGAGGACGACGTGCTGGTGGGCGGCAACTGCGGGGTGTACGAGGGCACGATCGTCAAACGGTCGGCTGTCCTGGGCGCCGGGACTGTGCTCACGCGATCGACGCCGGTCTACGACGTAGTCAGCGGAGCCGTCCTCCGAGCGGAGGGCGACGACCCCCTCGTCATCCCCGAGCGGGCAGTCGTCGTGCCGGGCTCCCGCCCCATCAAGAGCGGTCGCGGCGCGGAGATGGGCCTCTCGCTCTACGCCCCGGTCATCGTCAAGTATCGCGATGCCCGAACCGACGCCCGAGTGGAGCTGGAATCACTGCTTCGATAGCGGCACGGCGGGCGTCTCAGGATCATACCTGTCGCCCCCCGGTTTCCGTGGGCCGCTCGCGGCCACGCCCGGTGAGGCGTCCGGGCTTGGCACGCGAACGGCGGAGGGCCGAACCCGCCGTGCCGGCTAGCGGCGGCCCGCGGCCTAGAACGTGATGCGAATGGCCATTTGCATCTGGCGCATCGCTCCTGCATTGTCCAAGGTCCCGAAGTCCGAGTTCTCCACGTTGCCGTTCAGGGATCCGAGGTTCACGCGATTGAGGGCGTTGAACATGTCGGCTCTCAGCTGCAGGCGGGATGCCTCGCCGAGGCGGAAGTTCTTCGAGAGCGAAAAGTCAACCGTCCACTGGCCCGGGCCGCGCACCAGCCCATTGCCGGCGTTGCCTGGCCTCTGGGCGATTCCGCGCACTTCGTCCACCCTCTGGTACGCGTCCGGATTCAGGTACCGCACGTCTTGGTGCGAGCCGACCCTCGCCCTCCCGAATGTCACGCCCTCACCGACGTACAGATTGCCGCCGATGTAGTCCGACCGGCAGGCCCACCCCTGCGAGCAGCCCTGTCTGATAGTGACCGGCTCGCCGGTCGTGCCGGAATAGATTCCTGCAATCTGCCATCCGCCGAGAATGCCCCGAACAACGGGGCTGGAGCCGCTCAGCGACGGCAGCTCATAGATCAGGTCGGCGACCGCGCGGTGCGTCGTGTCGTACCCCGGGTTGCCCCGCTCGATGCCGAGGTTGAAGAAGTCTTGGATGCCCGAAGTCGCGTCCGTCCCGTAGTAGACGCCTACGTCGCCGCCGGTGTAGGCGATGGTCTTGCCCCACGTGTAGTGAATGTCAAAGGAGACGTTGCGCGAAAAGCGCTTGCGGGCGGATGTCTGCAGGGAATGGTTCATCACGCTCTCGCCCATGTCAACGAAGTACGGGCCTCCCGGAATGATCTTCGGGTTGGGCCTGACTCCGGTCTGTCGGTCCGGGAGGTTGAAGCGACGGTGCATCGGAAACTTCACCCCTCGCGTCCCCACGTACCCGACTTCCCACATCAGGTCCGAGGTCAGCTGCCGCTGGATGTTGAACTGATAGTTGATCGTGTACGGATTCTGCAGGTCCGGAGTGATGAGGGAGAAGACAAGCTCGTTGCCGCTCGCCTGGATGTCTTGCAGCGAGATCGGGATGACCTCTTCGTTGCTGAAGGGGTACCGTACGCCCAGCCGCGCAGCTTCCCGCGCGCTGTACCGAACGCGGAACGGAATGTCCGGGCCGGCCACGCTCTGGCGCAGCACTGCCGGGACTTGGGCAGCGAACATGACTCCCACGCCCCCACGCAGGACCGTCTGGCCCTCGTCGTCCAGGCGATAAGCAAATCCCACGCGCGGGCCCAGATTGGCCCATCCGTCATGCTCGATCGGCCTGTCCCTCGGGCGGCGGGGCCCGAAGGCGAAGTTGGTGAAGTCGGCACCCGGGGGCAGTTCGAGGTTCTTGTTGGTGACGTCGATGGCCCCGGTCGGCTTGACGGTGTTGTTGGAGTAGAAGTCGTAGCGAAGTCCGAGGTTCAGTGTGAGCCTCTGGTTGGCCCGCCAGTCGTCCTGCAAGAACCCGCCGAACTCGTACATGCGGGACGAGTGCGGGCCGTTTGACCCGAACGAGACCACCGCGCCATTGATGCGATTGGCCTGCATCTCCTCGATGTTGAGGAACTCGTACATGGGATTCTCGGGGTTTGTGCGGGCACCGCCGTAATGGACAAACCGGGCGCCGAACTTGAGGGTGTGCTTGCCCTTGTTCGTCGTGACCTTCTGGTCGAGAGTCGTGGTAGCGCCCTCCATCAGCCAGACCTCGCCACTGCCCAGCGTCACGGTCCCGCCGACGTTTCGCAGCCTCAGCCTCGGGATCCTGTTCTGCCAGTCGATCGTCTCGGCCCTGTCCGGATCCTGTAGCGTGAAGATGTTGTCGAGCCGCTCCATGTCGGCGTAGTTGTAGCCGAATCGGGTCTCGGACACCCACGCCGCGCTGCTGATCGTGTACTGCGCGTTGTAGCGGTCTTGAATGTAGGTGTATGCGCGGTCGTTCGCGCCGTTGAGGTTGTACCTGGGATCAAGCCCGAAGGGCCTGTTGCGGGTGTAGGTGAACGACAGGTTGCTCGTCGATGTCGGTCGGTAGTCCGCCCGGGCGACGACGTGGTTCTCGGTCCTGCGACGCGTGCCGACGGACTCGACCCGCCCGCGGTACTGGTCCAGCTGGAGGGTGGGCTCGGGGATCGTGTCCATCAGCAACCTGGTCTCCTGGAATGGCAGGGCGTTCAGGATTGTCGTCCGCAGCTCCGGGGTGGGCACCGTGCCGGCGACCCTCTGCGAGGCGGTCTCGCGGTATCCCTCGTAGGTGGCGAAGAAGAACATCCGGTTGCGCTGAACGGGGCCGCCGATCGACCCGCCGAATTGGTTGAACACCTCACGGTTCTTGGGAAGCAAGGCGCCGGACGAGTCAACGTTCGTCTGGAACGGGTTTCGCGCGTTGAAGACGTGCGAGCGGTAGTTCTCGAACACGCTGCCGTGATACTCGTTCGTGCCCTGCTTGCTGATAATGTTGATCGTCCCGCTGACCACTCCGCCGTTCTCGGCCTTCATGATTCCGCGCATGACCTGCACCTCGTCCACGGCCTCGATGCTCATCACGTCCATGTAGTTACGGCCTCCGTACTGCTGCAGCGCCCGCCCTTCGGAGGGGTTGGAGTTGGCGTCAGTGCCGTTGACCGTGATTCCGGTCCCGCTCTTTCCGAGGCCATTGATGCGCAGGCTTCCCCGGCCAACGTCGACACCGGTGGACAGCTTCAGCACCTGGGTGATGTTTCTCCGGGCAAGGGGGAGCTCGCGGACCTTCATCGAGTCCAGGCTCTCCCGCTGCTCGGACGCCTCGGTGTTGACCAGCGGCGGCCGCCCCTCGACCGTGATCGTCTCGGTCAGGCTTCCCAATTCGAGCATGTGGTTCTGGCGAACCACCTGGGAAGCGATCAGTGTGATTCCCGTACTCTCGTACGACTTGAATCCGTCAGACTCGATCTTGAGCGTGTACGTCCCGACCGGGAGCACGTTGAAGACGAAATCCCCCTGCGCATTCACGGGCGCGATGTACACCAAGCCGGTGTCGTCGTTCCTGACCTGGGCCTCGCCGCCCGGGATCACGGCCCCCGTTGAGTCCTGTACGGTCCCGTATAGGGTAGCCGTCGTAACCTGCGCGAGCGCTGGTGCGGCAAGCGCCATCAGCGCGCAAGCGGCACCCACCATCATCATCTTAGGTCGCATGTATACTTCTCCTTTGCCTGTTGTTCCGGACAACAGGGCCCGAGGGGCCCTCCAAGGGCAGGGCGGACAAATCACCCCAATATGCGCCGATTGACGGCCTGAAAGCCCGGACAGCGCTCGAAGTTCGCCCGCGTGTGGGTGAGGCGGTTTCTCCGACCGCTCCCCAGCGCGCATTCCGGGTGCGCGATGCCACCCGATGCGAGACGGCACCGAAGATACGGCGTACTTGCCCGCACCGTGCCATCCCTCAACCGGTGCTCATGTTATAGGAGTGCCCGGCTGCCCGCAACCGGCCTGCTGGAGAGGGTGCGCGACATTATTCTGATTCTTGGGTGCGAATTGGCCCTTCGACCGGGGCTGGCAGGGTTTGGGTGCGGATGGAAGAACGTGATCGCCGTTTGAGTTG
>JAPPMC010000239.1 GCA_028819235.1 Bryobacterales bacterium | reverse complement strand
CCCCCCCCCCCCCCCCCCCCCCCCCCCCCCCCCCCCCCCCCCCCCCCCCCCACATATCAGGTGTTTGCCTATTGCGTCTGAGTGCTTCTATGCAGCTAGTTGAGGGCAGGGGACGGCGGTCCCCTGGATTCAACAGGCCCTTGGGTCGGTTCGCCGTCGAGCCGTGGCAGCGGACCGTGGAAGTATCCGACCCTGTGCCTCAACTTCAACCCATCGTACGGCACCTTGACCTCAATGCGGTGGTAGATGCCGCGCTCGTTAAGGTTGTTTGGCCTGTAGCTGAGCCTGTACTGGCTCCGAATGTCCTCGCCGATCGAAATGATCGACTCCTGCACTCCGCTGGTCGTGCGAGGACTGTACGCCCGCCCGCCGGTCCCCTTCGACAGAATCTCCAGAGGGTTGTCGAACAGCAGGTTTTTCACGCCCCGGACCAGATCGATCACGATCGGAATCATATTGGGCGTGGCCGAGTAGCTGGCTTGCTGCTGGGCGGTCGGCGTGTCCGGCGTGCCGGGCATGCGGGGCCGCACGACGATGCCTGCCGGGATGTTGGGCGGCAACACCTTGGGTTTGCGCCGCAACCTCGCGGACAGGGTCGAGAGCCGCACTGGATACACCAGGATGTTGTACAGCTGCGCCGTGCGCAGGCTCTCCCCCAATCCGATGCGGCTGCCGTTATTCTGCGACTCCGAGATCACCACAATGATCTTGTGATGGTGCTCGGGCCGCTTGAGCAGCAGGCGGATTGCGCCGTACATCGCGTCGGCCAGGGCGACCGCCGACGTGCCGATGCGCATGCCCTTGAGCCCAGTGTCGAGCTTCTTTGTGTCATTCGTGAAGTCCACCAGCAGCTTGACGCGGCTGTCGAAGGTCATCAGCGCCGCCTCGCCGTACTCGCCGAGCACCAGTTCGGTGAACAGGTAGGCCGTCTTGCGAATGTCACCCAGAATGCCCTCGACCCGGTCGCTGGTCTGAACGCAAATCACCATTGAGATCGGCAGGAAGCTCACATCGAAGCCGACGAGTTGCTGCTCCACATCGTTGTCGAGGATGGTGAAGTCCTCCCTGAGCATGTCGTGTATGTACTCGCCCTTCGGGCCGCGTACCGTCACCGGCACTGTCACTTCGTCGATCTCTTCAAGGAAGATCGCAGGCTGGTCCGACTCGAACAGTGTCTCGGGGTCGAAAAGGTCGGCCGTCTCCTGCGGCTTGAGCGGGGCCGCTAGCAGACCGCAGGCAGCCGCGACGGCGGCCATCCTCGGCCAGATCCCGATTCGGTAGCGCTGCCTGGAATCCATCCGCGTCGTTCTCCCGGAAGTTACGACCCTCTTACTCTCGTGCATAACGGCCGCTCTTGCCACCGCTCTTCTCCAGTAGCACGATCCCGCCGATCTCGATGCCCTTGTCGAGCGCCTTGCACATGTCGTAGACCGTGAGCGCGGCAACGGCGACGGCGGTCATGGCCTCCATCTCAACCCCCGTGCGGGCCAGCGTCGAGACCTTGGACGTGATCCGCACACCTCGCGGGCCGACCTCAGCTGAGATGTCGACGTGCGTCAGCGGGAGGGGGTGGCAGAGCGGGATCAGGTCAGCCGTCCGCTTGGCCGCTTGGATGCCCGCGATGCGCGCGACCTGCAGAGCGTCGCCCTTGGGGTTCCTAGGCAATGCGGCGACCACGTCCGGCCGCATCCGCACGATTCCGGAAGCCGTAGCCGACCGGCGCGTGGGCGCCTTGGCACCGACATCAACCATGACCGCGGCGCCGCTCTCGTCGAAGTGGCTCAGGCGGCTCACAGCGGCATCACCTGCATGGGTTCGCCTTTCTGCCACTCGGCCCGGTCCTCCGTCGCGACCGCAAGGCAGTCGGCCCGCGCAAACGCGGCCACGTCACCAGATCCGCCGCCGCGGTCGATGCGCACGCGTGTGTCCGAATACGACCCCTCCAACCGCGCTCCGATGAAGCGGGTCAGGACAGGCTTGTGGCGGAAGCCGGCGGCAAGCGGCACGCGCATGAATGGCAGCGGCGAGTCCGAGGCTCCGGCCATGAGGTCGACGGCGATAGAGGCGAAGACCTCAAACGTGACCATCGTAGAAAGTGGGTTGCCGGGCAGGCCGAACACCGGCGTATCCCTGCAGTACCCGAAGACAAGGGGCTTCCCTGGCTGGATCCGCACGGTAGTGAAGAACAGCTCCGTGCCCAGCCCCAAGAGCACCTCCTCGACAACGTCATGCTTGCCCATTGACACCCCGCCGGACAGCAGCAGGAGGTCGCTCTTCAGGCCTTTCTCGATCAGACGGCGTGTTTCCGCGAGCGTGTCTCTGGCGACTGGCAGAATCTTCGGAGCCCCGCCCCTGCGCCGCACCTGCTCCGCCAGCGAGTGCGCGTTTGAGTTTCGGATCTGATAGCTGGCGGGGGTCGCCTCGACAGGCAGGACTTCGTCGCCCGTGGACAGGATTGCCACCTCGGGACGCCGGAAGACCGGGACCTCCGACCGGCCAACCGTCGCCAGCACCGCGATGCTCGCAAAGGAAATCCGGCGGCCGGGCGCAAGAACCCGCTGCCCTCGGCGCACCTCCTCGCCCGCCATGATCAGGTTCCGCCCCGAAGCGATTGGCTTGTTCAGCCGGACACGCCTCCCATTGCGCTGGGAATACTCCACCATCACGACGGCATCGGCGTTCTCCGGGCCTGGCGCGCCCGTCATAATCTCCACTGTTTGCCCACGTTCGAGGGAAAAGCGGGAGGGCTCGCCCGCCTGCGTCTCCCCGATCAGGTCCAAGGTTGCCGGGACGGTCTGCACGTCAGCCGCGATCACCGCGAAGCCGTCGCGTGCCGATCGGTTGAAGGGAGGGTAGTCGCGGTCGGCGCAGACGTCGTCGGCCAGAATCCGGCCAGCGGCGGAGTCTAGGTGGACGGTCTCGACCGCGGGTCCGGAAACCCGCTCGCGAATGCGTTCGAAAACTGTCGCCCGGCCTTCGTCGAAGCGCAGTGCCTGCATGCTATCGGGCCGATGCGCTGCGTTGCGCGCCCACTGAGAGTTTCGCACAGGGCGACCGGCGAGTTTCGCCGGCGGCCCGCGCGTACCAACGCTCAGTCCGCCGCCTGGGCTCGAGGAATGGTGTCTGCGCCGAATGATGAATGCGGGGTTGGCCCTCAGGCATCCATCATTTCGTCCCAAGTGACCTCCGCCCGCCGGTCGATGGCCATCTGCCCGAGCAGCGCGGTGAGCGTGCTCTCCGCGCCGCGCACTCCTGTATTGGCCGGCTTTCCGTTCTGGACGCGTCCGAAGAACTCCTGCAGGGCGTCGATGGTGATGTCGTGGGGAGACCGTTCCTCCACCGTGTCGTCACGCCCCCGGTGGTACTTCCAGTAGCCCCGTGCCGTCTCAACGACGCCATCGGAGCAGAAGTACCGCTCGTACACTTCGCGGTAGAAGGAAGGCGAGAGGTACGAACCGACCATGTTGGCCTGCACATTGCCGGGATAATCGTAGGTCACGTTCAGGTGGTCTAGGAGGTCGCCCTGCTTCATCACCGACCGGCCGCCCGTGCCGATGGCCTTCAGCGGGTGGGCACCCACGAACCAGTTCATAGCGTCGATGTTGTGGCAGAACGTCTCGGTGATGATCTCGCCGTAGGTGGACCGCCAGAGCTTCCACTGGGCGAGCCTCTCCGCGTCGGTGGTGGGTGGCGGCTGAGCGGGCTCCTTGCCGGTCATGCCGCTCTTGAGGAAGTGCGAGTGCACGAGGTTAATGGGTCCGATCGTGCCGGAGTCGATCAGGCGCTTTGCGTCGCGGTAGACCCTTCCGTGGCGCTGCTGGAAGCCGAACGTGATGTTCAAGTGCCGGGGGGCCGCGTCCGCGAGCCGCATGACCCGCTTCGCGCCTGCCAGGTCTGCCGCAGCTGGCTTCTCGATGTAGATGTGCTTCCCGGCTTGGATCGCGGCCTCGAAGTGGTCCGGGTGCATGTATACAGGCGTGGCGATGATCACGGCGTCCACATCGCTGGCCAAGACTTCCTCCATGTCCTTGTGGAGACGGATGCCGTCCAGCGAGACGCGCTCGCGGGCCCTGCTGATCGACGCGTCCGACACCTCCGCGACGGAGATCACCTTGGCCTCGGGAAGGCTCGCGATGTGGCGTGCGTGGCTGCTGCCTCGCCCGCCAAGGCCAATGATCCCGACCGTCACCGCCGAATTCGCCTTAGTCGCGGCAGCCGAGACGGACAAGGCTGCGGCGGACTGGATCAGTCCCCGCCTTGTGAGCGTTCTGGGTTGCATGGCTCCACCTCCGCGTACGAGTATAGGTGGCGACCCTGCCGTCAGGGTCCGTCCGGGGGGTGTACGACCTAGTCGTGAGATAGTCATGATTCTCGGTGGCGTCGGTGCTTGCGGCTAGCCGAATGCCGTGACGGTGTGCAGCACGGTGCCGCTACAGTGAGATCCGAATGAGCGCGTGAAGGATCCGGGTGCATTGTCGTTGGACCGACTGTGGTTGGAGCGCTACCGCATCCTCGGCGAGATTGGCAACTTGGGCGACTTCCGAACCGGGTCGCTGGCGCAGCGCTTTCAGCGGTGTGGCAAGCCCAAGTGCCGGTGTGCCGACCCGGAACGCCCCGGGCACGGGCCCTGCCACCTCCTCAAGTTCGCCTAGGACGGCAAGCCCACATCGCGCAGCATCCCGGCGAAGGTGGTCGAAACCACGCGAGAGCAGTTGGCCGAGTTTGATCGCTTCCGGGACCTGTGCTCCGACCTGGTCGATGTCTCCTCGGATCTGTGCGACGCCCGCATGCGGGACAGGCGTGACGGGCACAGAGAGGATGCCGAGGCAAAAAAAGCCTGCGCGCCGAAGTTTGCCGTGGCGCTCGAGGAGGAACTCGAACGCTTCCTAGCCCGGTCTCTTCACGAAGGGGGTCGGCCAAGAGGGGCCGAGCAGCAGCCCGCAAGAACGCTATCCAGGTCAGGCTGCGACACAAGGGTTCCGCTATGCATAGCATGATGTCGCCGTCTTGAGCTCACTCCGTGCGCGCCCTTGCGGTGGGCTAGCGCAGCCGACCATTCTCGTTGGGACGGTCCCTTGATTTGGCCACGCCTCTCCGTTACGTGCGCGCAGCTTTGCCCTTGTGCGGCCCTCCAACCGCCCTTGCCAGCCCTCACAGCACAGCTTACGTCGGCGGAACGATCGCTTCCAGATTGGCGGCGATCGCCGGGCAGGCTCGATGGACGCGATCCGCAAATGGCCTCAGCAAGCGGGCGCTCGATCGTGCGTCCGCCGCACCTTCAGCCTTGATTTCCCCCTTGCCTTGCAGCAGGGGGTTGCGCCGGTGAGCATGACGATACCCGCCGGCGGGCAACGGGCCGGGCCGCAAGTTCCTTGGATGCCAGTATCCGCGATGCAGCTTGGTCGGCCCGTTGCAGCCATTCCTGCGCGCCAAACGCGACCGCCAGTTCAACAACGACAAGGCCGGCCGCCGGGCCCGGCGCAAGTGGCTGCGCAAGCACGGCGTCCAGCGGGCTGTCTTCGAGCCCACCGGTCGCCATCACCGCCAACTCCACCAGTGCCTCTTCGACTCCGGCATGCAGACGGTCCTCGTCAACCCGCTGCGCTCGCGGCGCTTCGCCGATCGTTTGGCGGGCGTACGCCAAGCTGCAGGTGCAGCTGGAAGTCTGGCGCTTAGGCCGCGGCAGAGCTGTCGGCCGGCACGGGCTTGCCGGTTCTGGCAGCGCGGCCCGCCCAGCGGCGGCAGCCCGGGCGTGCGGTCTGCCGACAAGCCGCCAACCCTCGCGTGGGTGCGGTGGCCGCTTGGTGGTGTGGGCGACAGGGCGCGGGCTGGGCCGTCCGCAACCGAGTCCAGCATGGCTTGCCGACGCACCAGCGCCAGCCCAGAAACGCCAACAAGCCGGGGGCGTGTGAGTTGGCATCACGGTGTTTCTGGCGAGCGCTGGATCCGCGCGTGGGCCGAGCCCTGAGGAGCACCTGATCCCGCAGAATGCGCGGCTGCCCAACCTGTTGCCGGCCACCAGCACGGCCGCGAACACCGCCAGAACGCCACATTCTCCGTCACGATGCCGGAGCCCAATGAGTTAAGTGCGCGACCGCGCTAGACTGGCTTGTGACGAACAGTTCTAATCGGGTAACATTGAACGACTTATCGATCTTCTGCAAGGTTGGCAAGTGCGTGACGACCCCAAAAAACCTGCTTGGAAGTTGGGGCTAGAGGGATGAAGTCGAACCATCTGCACCGGCGCAGGTTCCTCGCGATGGGCGGGGGAGCGTTCGCGGCGGCCTCGTTCCA
>JAPPMC010000268.1 GCA_028819235.1 Bryobacterales bacterium | reverse complement strand
GACCCCGGAATAGCAGGTCTCTCAGCACATTTCATGACTCAGCACATATTGGAATATATGGGCTGCAACCCATATATTCCACTTCCTCGCCGCTCTCGGTCGCAAGCTTCACAAGGCCGACCACGCTGTTGAATTCCACGCAATCTTGACGTCAAATTTGCAAATTAATTTGACGTCCGCAGGAAGTCCGTTTCTCGCACTGACTTGACGCGTTCACCAGCGAAGGCTCCCAGCAGCTACTGAACCGACCCGAACTTCGCGGTCTACGGTTGGAACTCATCTTCATCGTTCCACGAGGTCGAACACTCCGGCTGGGTCGTCAACCACAGAAACGGCAAGAACGTCGGAATAATCTGAAGTGAATCGTGCGCCGTGGAAAGGCGCTTTCTTGTAGTGGGTGCGAAACCCACGCAACAACTGTCGCTCCGGTTGGTAGCAGCCAGGGCGGTTCATGGAGGTAACAACATGGGCTGAAGCACTCTGGTAAAGGGCCGCCTAGGGCGGTTCAGCGAACCCGCGGGCCAGAACGAGACGTGAACGCCGAGCAGGCCTCGAAAAGGATAATGCGGAAGCCGACCCTCCGATTCTCAGGGGAAGGCCGATGGCGGGCTGGGAAGTGAGCGACACAAGCACCGACCCGTTTCCGCCGGGGTAATGGCGCTGGCACGCAGGGAAGAGGAAGAAAGCAGCAACACGGGAAGCCCTGTCGGTGGCGCGCACGCGCCAACCGGGAACCCGTGAGGGCCAGCTTGGGCCGGCAGGGTGGCGGATGGGCCCGTAGTAGTGGAGAAGCCCGGTAATGCGGGTGGAGCGAAGGGGCCTTGGTTCGGGAAGAGCGCAGCAAGGAGGAAAGGGCCATGGAGAGTGGCGAGAGCCTAGGACCTCCGTTGAGTGCCCGGAGACTCCGGAGGGCGCTGCATGCGGAAGCGAAGGGAGTCGCGGCCAGGCTGGTCGTGATACCGGGCAGTGCCGTGAGGTCGGGAACGACCGGGCGGGATGGCCGGTGGCTGCGTCGCGACCGTCGGGACGGGGCCGGGGAGACGTGCGTTCTCCGGATGAGCGCGGGCGACCGTGCCGCACCCGCCGGGACGGGGAGCGCGGAGCGTTCCGTGGGCGAAAGGCATGATCCCGGATGAGAGCCGGATGCGGGAGATTCGCACGTCCGGTTCGACGGGCGGGGAGAGGAAACGTGGCTAGGCGAGAGACTGAGGCACCGACAGGTCGCGGGTGCGGCACGCGAAAGCGGTCGGCGAACTGCTACTCCCTCACGCTACGGCAAGCGCGCCTCTCCTCGACCCTACGTGCGCCGTGGAAAGGCGCTTTCTTGTAGTGGGTGCGAAACCCACGCAACAACTGTCGCTCCGGTTGGTAGCAGCCAGGGCGGTTCATGGAGGTAACAACATGGGCTGAAGCACTCTGGTAAAGGGCCGCCTAGGGCGGTTCAGCGAACCCGCGGGCCAGAACGAGACGTGAACGCCGAGCAGGCCTCGAAAAGGATAATGCGGAAGCCGACCCTCCGATTCTCAGGGGAAGGCCGATGGCGGGCTGGGAAGTGAGCGACACAAGCACCGACCCGTTTCCGCCGGGGTAATGGCGCTGGCACGCAGGGAAGAGGAAGAAAGCAGCAACACGGGAAGCCCTGTCGGTGGCGCGCACGCGCCAACCGGGAACCCGTGAGGGCCAGCTTGGGCCGGCAGGGTGGCGGATGGGCCCGTAGTAGTGGAGAAGCCCGGTAATGCGGGTGGAGCGAAGGGGCCTTGGTTCGGGAAGAGCGCAGCAAGGAGGAAAGGGCCATGGAGAGTGGCGAGAGCCTAGGACCTCCGTTGAGTGCCCGGAGACTCCGGAGGGCGCTGCATGCGGAAGCGAAGGGAGTCGCGGCCAGGCTGGTCGTGATACCGGGCAGTGCCGTGAGGTCGGGAACGACCGGGCGGGATGGCCGGTGGCTGCGTCGCGACCGTCGGGACGGGGCCGGGGAGACGTGCGTTCTCCGGATGAGCGCGGGCGACCGTGCCGCACCCGCCGGGACGGGGAGCGCGGAGCGTTCCGTGGGCGAAAGGCATGATCCCGGATGAGAGCCGGATGCGGGAGATTCGCACGTCCGGTTCGACGGGCGGGGAGAGGAAACGTGGCTAGGCGAGAGACTGAGGCACCGACAGGTCGCGGGTGCGGCACGCGAAAGCGGTCGGCGAACTGCTACTCCCTCACGCTACGGCAAGCGCGCCTCTCCTCGACCCTACTACTTATGATCAGAAGTGTCTACTTCAAGAAAGAAATATGGGCTCTGGGAATAGCAACCGTCGATGCATTGTGTGCAGAATACAGTGGTGGCGGCGAGTTTCCCGCACTGGTCGGATTTCTCACACCTTCTGGCGTCGGATTAGCATGAAAAAAATCGGCGCTCTGCCGCCGAAATAAAGTGGAATCCAACAGCGCCTGCAGATCTTGCCCCACCCCGGTCACGCCCCCTCTGCCGTGCGCCTGCCTAGTCTGCGGCCTGCCCTGCCTGGTCCCCGTCGCAGGGTTCTGCAGCGACCTTCGCGGTGTTCACTACTGGGAACGTTTTCCACAATTCGTAGACTCGCTGCTGGAATTCCGTCGCCTCCGTCACTCGCACCAGCAAGGGACCCTCTCGGTCGTTGCGCGCCCGGCACTGGTGCCGCGAGCGCGTCCCCATCTCCGCCATCAGCGTCGAAAAGCTATGTAATCGCAGCCCCGAACTACTTGTCCTGCGGTTCTTCTTCTTCCGTAACTTCTCCGGAGGCTCGGCTGCAGCCACCGCATCCCGCTCCCCTTGCCAACCCTCCAGATCCTCGTGCTGGTGCAGCAGCTCGGCCAGGGCTCCCCGCAAGTGCCATTCCACGTAGTACGCCAGCAGGCACACGAACAGGTGCGCCCGCACGCGCTTCTCCAGTCGGTGGAAAATCGGCCGCACATGCAGGTCCACAGACTTCAGGCAGCGGAAGGCCTTCTCCACCCTTGTGAGCTGCTTGTAGCTGCGCACCGCATCCTCGGGCTCCATCTCGGTCTGACTGGTGCGCACGATGTACAACCCGTCCAGGTCTTTCTCGCGCTGGATGCTCTGCTCGTCCCGCTCGTACTGGAAGCAACTGTCCTCGATCGTGGTCCGGAAGTGCTTCGCCATCTTGTAGCGACCCGCCTGACGGCCTACCTTGACCCCGATCTGGTCCTTCTTCAGGGGCTTCTTCGTACGCCGCCCGACCTCTCGCTGGATGCGCTGGAAGGCCTCTTCGGTGGCCTCCAGCAGCCGTTCGCGGCGTTGGCCGCGGCGCTGGGCCAGCAGCGGGTTGTAGCACACCACGAGCTGCTCGCCGGGAAACAGCGACGGGCAGTGGATCGTGGCCAAGTTGCGCTCGTCGAACAGGCTCGGCTGCAGGCAGCCCTGCTGGGCCAGGCTGCGCAGGTGACCGTGGCGCAGGGCCGAGATCCAGCCCAGCCCGGGCCGCCGACGCAGGTCAGCGATGCGCGCATCGGTGAGCATGCCACGGTCGCCGATCAGGACCAGCCGCTGCAGGCCGAAGTCGTCTCGCAGGGCATCGGCTTGGTCCGCGACCGTGTTGGGGTCGGCGGTGTTGCCGGGATAGGCCCGCACGGCGATGGGGCGTCCGTGGCGGTCCGTCATCAGGCCGTAGACCACCGAGCGCGTACCGCGCTTGCCATCGCGGTTGTAGCCGAACCGGGCCAGCGGGCAGGAACTGCCTTCGTAATAGCTGGAGGAGACGTCGTAGAGCACTTGGGCATCGTCGTGCAGGTGGCGCTTGGCAAGCCGCTTCTGGATGGCGGGCTGGCGCTGGTGGAGCCAGTCGAGGGCCGAGTAGAGCTGGTGCGAGGTGGTGGATTGCAGTTGGAGTTCCTCGGCGAGGGTGGTGGAATGCCACAGGCGGGTGGTGGCGAGCTTGGAAGCGGGGGCCAGCAAGCGCTGGGCAATCATGGCCAGCACACAGCGGCGCTGGGGAGAGTTGCGGCGGTCGAGAAGTGCGGGCAGGCGCAGCTTGCGGAAGGCGGCCAGGAGGAGTTCGACATGGCCGTGGGGGAGGCTGCGGACGATGGAGAAGACTGCGTCGATGCTGACGAGGTGTTCGTTGCGCAGCAGCTTGCGGAGGGCGTCGACTTTTTGTTTGGGCCAGGAGGAGAGGTTAGCGATGGTGCGCTTGCGGACGCGTTTGCCTTCGCGCCAGCCTTCGCGGAGGAGTACGGCGGGGGGCGAGTTGCGGTTGGGGACGACATCTATGTACATGGGAACATACTAGCACAGATCGAATACAGGTGTCCAGTGGGTAAGGGGTGAAATAGGGGGCAAAGTGGGGTCGAAATGCTTGGGAAATGCGGGAACACAGCGGAAACCTGGCCAGAACAGCCGGGATTCAGGATTCCAGAACACTGGTCGGCCTGAGACGTCAAGGGGCATTTACATGGGAACACTTGTGCGCGGCAGAGCGCTACTGGAGGGGCTTGCGGCCGGCGATAGGGAGGCGCGGGATGCAGCCCACTCAGGACGGATGTGGGTAAGGCGTGAGACCGCTTCCGCGACAGATCGCCAGAGCAGCAGAGGGTGCGGAGCCGTTGCTTGAGAAGGCGGGCAATCCACGCAATGAGGCAGATATTTCTTGGTAGTTGCTTCTTGTATTCCCTATTTCTGCTCAATTTCTAGCATTGTGCAAGACCAGGGGCACCTGCGAACCAGACATATCGTGGCGGCCACTGATTGCAACTTGAGCACGGCCCAGCCGAAGCGCTGTCGAAGTGGAATGACTCACATGAACCCAGGAAACCCAGGGAATTCAGGGCTCATCCTCGGGGAGTTGCCTCGGAACTTCGGACTAGGCTGGCTGGCCAGCCATGACGACACCGTCGCGGCGCTAACGAATCTCCGGACTTTGGGGTGGGTCATCAAGGCCCGCGGGGCGCCGGCTTCGAATTCCGGCGGCCTCGCGTCGCACACCGCCATCGCGGACTGGTTGTGGAAGCACTGGACGAAGGGCCGCGCTGACGTACAGGCGCTCATGATGCGCCTTGCGCAGCGAGAAGCACGCTTCGAGCGCAGCTTTGCGCTGACCGATCTGGTCCTCGCTGATACTGCGATCTTCACGCAGCGCCCGCCCGAACTTCCGCTACGGCTGAACGAACAGACGAACCGGGTCGAGTTCGAACACGACCTCGCCGCGGATTGGGCGCGCTTCCAGTTTCTGAAACAGGTTTGGGTGGACACGCCGCAGTGGACGGCACTCGCCGAGAACCCGCTCTGGACGAACGCGCTGCGGATGCTGGGTCAATTCCTGCTACGGCAGTCCGCCAAAGTCGGAACAGCTTGGGACATTGCTTTCGATGCGGCCGCCGACGCGAAGAACGAGCTAGCAGGCGACATCCTGCTCGATGCGCTCTATCTCGACCCGGCGGCCGAACGATTCCTGACTGTCCGGCTCGAGCGGTTGCTCGCAAACGACGCCAAGGTCTTCAATCGACTGCTCCTGCGCTTCCATCACATCGCGACAGTTCCGATCGGCGGCCCGCTGGCGTCGGACTCGGCAGTCGGTCTCTACGTAGAGGCGCAATACCGCTCGATTGTCTTCGGGCGGTGGTTGCCTTTCCTCCGTTTCCTCGTTGCGCAGCGCGAGCGGCTGCGCGAGCTTGTCTCGCCCGCCATCGCAAGGGTCATCGAAACCTGGCTCACGAAGACGCCGGCCGAACTGAGTAAGGGAGCGCCGATGCCCTTCCGGCGCGAGATGGGCGAGATCGCGCTGGCCATGGCCCGGACCGTGCAGGTCCGGAAGGGCCATGGCGACATGCACGTGACGCGGGAGTACTCGCTGTACAGAGCGCCGCTTGCTGGTGCTGCAGATCTCCCGGAAGACGTTGGCAACTGGGCGCTGGAACTTGCGGGGCGACGGAAGGTCGACGCGGATGTGGAGCGGCGGATAGCCGCGGTCAGGCGAGAGAAGGCCTCGGCGCACGTCAAGCGCCTGGAGACGGATCCAAAATACAAGGAGCGGCACGAGAGGCTGCGGCGGATGCCACCCTCCATCGGCCGGTACCGCGAGCGCCTGCCGCCCTGGCCCCTCGGCGCACGCTACGAGGTCGACATGGACTTCCGGACTGCATGCTTCAAGGGGAATGGCCTCCAGCCGCTGATGCGTGAAAGGCCAAAGCTGGCGGCGGAGATTCTGCTCGCGCTCATCATCAAGGAGCAGCCAGAACGGAAGTACAGGTCCGACGGTTTTGAGGTGGATCTGGGCCTCCACTTCCCGGAACTGGAGTTCACCAAGCGCTTGGTCAGAGACAGGGTAACGCTCCCTTGGGTGAGC
>JAPPMC010000259.1 GCA_028819235.1 Bryobacterales bacterium | reverse complement strand
CGACCAAGGATCGACTCCGGCAAGCGTCCCAAACATCAACAAAAGAATGTGCCTGCTCCGAGAAGTCACCCTCGCGCTGCGCGGCGGTCGGCACGGTAAGCTGGCCCGACTGCGGCGTGGCGAGCCGCAAGCCCTCGTAACTGAAGAAAAAGAAGCTCTTCTGCGAAGTGCTCCGATACGGAATCGGCCCTCCGAAGTTGGCGCCGTACTGGTGGCGCCGCAGTTCGGGACGCGGCGTGCCGGAGCGGTTGTTGAAGAAGTTGTTCGCGTCGAACGGCGTGTTCCGGTGGTACCAGTACGCCCCGCCATGGAAGTCGGCACCTCCCGACTTCGTCACCATTTCCACGACGCCGCCCGTGGTCCGCCCGTACTCGGCCGAGAAGCTGTTCGTGTGGACCTTGAACTCGGCTGTCATCCCGGGATTCGGAACGTAGGCGGCGGACCCGAAATCGACCCCGCTGTTGGGCATGCCGTCGAGCAAGATCTCCTGCGCGAAGTCACGCCCGCCCGAAATCTTGAAGCTCGTCCTGCTTTGGAGCCGCTCGTCGGGCTGCGAGCTGCTCGGCGCCACCCGTCCGCGGACCACGCCGGGAGCCAAGAACACCAGCTGGAACGAGTCCTTGATGCCGATCGGCAGCGAATCGATGGCCCGGCCGGTAATCACATCGCCGAGGCTGGCCGTCTCGGACTCGAGAGCGATGGCTGTGCCGCTCACCTCGACGACTTCTGTGACATCCCCGACCTCGAGGCTCACCTCCACCGGCAGGATGTCGCCGACCTGCAGGGTCAGCGGGCCCTGGGTGAACTTCTTGAATCCGGTCGACTCGGCCTCCAGACGGTAGCTGCCCGGTGACAGGGCCTGAAACCGAAAAATGCCCTGAACGTTGGACTCTCCCCGGTACACGATGTTGGTGGCAAGGTTCTGGACCTGCACCTCCGCACCGGGTATTGCGGAGCCTGTCGGATCGGTGACCGTGCCCATGATCTGGGCAAGGCTGCTCTGCGCGCCAGCCGGGACGGCCAGCGCCAACGCGAACATCAGTGGCACGCACGCCAGCACGGAAATAGGTGTCTTCATTGGTCTACCTCCTCGGTCGCAACCGACCCCGCGAGATGGATTCGACCGGAAACCTGCTGCGAAAACGTTTTCGCACCCAACGAGAGTATAGGGCGGGACTGAGGACTTGTCAATCAGACCTCCCGGCTCAGGGCCCGTTCCTGAGGCGGACCGGACCGGCAAACGTCCTGCCAAGGCGATATCTGCCCAGTGGTCGCTCTGGGTCGCATGAAGCTGGCCTTGAACGTCTGGCAATTGCGCTGTGGGGCGACTAATGGAAGGCGCTCGCACCGGTCGTCGGATCAGAGCTCCTTCTGCAGCAGTGACTTCCTGTTGTCAGGCCGGGCGGTTCGCGGCGCGTCTATGATGCTTCAGGCATGAGACTGTTGGTCGCCCGACTCGCGTTTGTGTCGCTTTCGTTCATGGCCCACGCGCCCGCTCAGCAAGGTCCGGAGGTGGAGCGCCTACGAGATCCCGTGACAGCGCGGGAGGTCTTGCGCTACGCGAGCCCGCACCACGAGACCCACCACTACTACTTCGTGTCGCCCTGGTCTCCGGGCGGGGACCAAGTTGTGTTCTTCCAGTTCGACGATTCGGTCGAGAAGCTGACTGCGACGGAGCGCTATCCCGGTGCCCTAGTCGTAATGAACGCGGACGGCACTGCTCGGCGAGAGCTGGCGGGGCCCCTAGCCGGGCACTACCACACAGGAGTGAATCAGCTGTGGGGCCCCGACGGGCAGTTCGTCTACTTCCAGTCCCGGGAGCCGGGACCGCGGTGCATGGCTCGGGTCCGGATTGCCGACGGGGAGACCGAGTGCGTGGACACGCCCGTCCCCTGCAGCCGTCTCAGCCCGGACGGAAGCATGTTGTCTTGCGGAAATGCCGAACACCAAGGAGTGCTGGACTTGAAGAGCGGAGCGTACCGGCAGCTCGTCACCCTGGCGGAAGCCCGAGATATGACACCGAGCCGCCTCGCGGTCAACGACGAGGCTTCTCAACTGCAGAACACACGTTTCAGCCCGGACGGCGAGAAGCTGATGATCGTGCACAGGACGCGAGAGACGTTCCCGAGACTGGTCGAGGTCTTCGTGTACGGCCTGCAGGACGGATCCCTTCGCTGGCTGGCTGACAACCTGCATCACCCAAGCTGGCGCCCCGACAGCATGGCGGTCCTGTTTGTCCGCCACGACCCCAGGACCAACTTGCAGTGGTTGGTGGAATCCGATATCGAGACTGGCTTGGCGCGGAGGGCCTTCGATGCCGAGCACGTCCCGGCGGGGCACCCGTCATACCACCCGCTGAAGCCGCACTTGGTTGTCACGGACTGCTACGGAGGCCGAATGGGGAATGGGCTGGCACTGATCAACCTCAAGGATGGATCCATGACCCAACTGGTGACGATTCCGCTGGGGTCCAAGCCGGAGCAGCCCGCAGACGAACGGTTTCCGTTTCGCAACTGGGGCATTTGGTTCCCCCCGCGGCAATACCTCAATGAGCCCAGACCGGTCTGGAACGACGACGGTTCGAAACTCCTCTACACCAGCGAGGAGAGCGGTCGCATGAACCTATATGTGATGGACACTTCGGACCTATGAAACCGGCCTCGGGACACAAGCTTTGGATCCCCGGTGACGCTTCCGAGGCCCGGCCTGTCACTTCGCTGTGACTTGTTCGATCACCCGGAGCAGGTTTCCGCCTAGGATCTTCCGGATCCTCTCTTCCCCGTATCCAAGCCGCAGCAGCGCCTTGGTGACTTCCCCATAGTCGCTCGCATCCCGCATTTCGCGCGGCAGCAGGGGCCCTCCATCGAAATCGGAACCAAGGGCGATATGGTCCTCGCCGACCAGCCTCACTCCGAATTCGATGTTGCGGGCCAGTTGGTCGATGCCCATCCGATATCGCTCCGGCACAGCGGAGGGATCCGTTACGAAGGGAAGTCCCCGGGCCACGGCCGCATCGATCTCGGCGACCGGCATTCGGCGGAAGCGATCGAGCTTGGTGGAGACGTTGGCTACAAGAGGACCGTCGAACTTCCACTTGAAGTACTCGGGGTTGTTAAACGAGTTCCCGAACTGCAATGCGATGACACCGCCCTTGGCGGCGACCGCCTTCGCGGCTTCGTCGGAAATCAGGCGTTCAATGTCGATGATGCTGCGAAAGCCCCCATGGGTGTAGACGACCGGATCCTCGCTGGCGTCCGCCGCTTGGAGGATCGTCTCGGTCGATCCGTGCGCGACGTTGATCACCATGCCCAGCCTGTTCATTTCGCGAATGACCGCCCGACCGTGCTCGTTGATGCCGCCCCACTTGGAAATGTCGCAGCAGGAGTCCGCGAACTCGTTCGTGAAATTGTGGGCAGTCAACTGCGCGGAACGCAGCCCCAGCCGGTGCAGTGCACGCAGGACATGCAAGTCCCCGTCCAGGTCAAACGGCCCCTCCAGGTCGAGGAAGGCGGCGATCTTGCCTGACGCCGCAATTCGTCGAATGTCCTCCGCGTCGAGGGCAAGCTCAATCCGATCGCTGTTGCGCTCGATCTGATCGAGTGCGAGAGACACGACACGGAAGGTGTTCTTCACTTCATAGCGGGCCGGATAGTAGGCTTCCGGGGTGTACACGGAAAAGAAGACCGCGTCGATGCCACCTGCGGCCAAGCGGGGAAGATCGACGTGCCCGTCGGCAACCCTGTCGCCAATGTCCAAGCCCTCCAGTAGCGAACGGGTCATCAGGTGAACATGTGCGTCCATGACGAACGACTCGCTGTGCAAGTCGTCCTGTGCAGAGCCAAGCGGCAACAACCAAGTCGAAGCGGCAATCACAAACGCAGAGGTCCTGATCATCTGGCAGCGGGGCGGGGTCTGGCGCGGGCGTTCGCCACGCTCCGTCGACCGCTGGACGATATTATCGCGGCACGGTCTCCAGTGTTCCAGGGCAGCGGCAACGCCGAGACCCGACGCCGAAGAAGCTCAGGGGCCAAGTTACGGACCCGCTGACTCCCGGCAGAATGACGGGCGTGCTCTCAGGCTGGTTCGGCAGCGTCCCAGAATCACGACTCTGCCTCGGACTCTCCGCAAGACGACGGGTAGCACACGACACAGGCCCGAGCGTCATGTCCTCAACACGAATCCGCGGGTTGGCTGCTGGCTAACGGCGGGGCCAGTCGCTAATCGATCCCGGATTGCTCGCGTGTACGTGAACCGTTTCGGGTTCGCTGTGGTGAAGCCCTGCGTGTCGACTGGACTGATCGCACCCGCGTTAGGCTCGTCGGCCGCACAGAAGGCCCCTACCCTGCACAACGATGAACTGCATCCGCTGCGGCTGGATTCCTGCGCTAGTCACCTGGCCCGCACTGATGGGCGGGTGCTGCTCACTGGCTAGGGCCGCTAAACCCGGATCTCGCTGGTTCGATCACCCGACTTCAAGCACCGCCGTCTCTCCCTGATCGAGATAACGCATGCCGCCGTGCCTGGCCGCCTTCTCGGTCTAGGTTCGCTCTCCGTCGTGCATCAGTCTCATCCGCGCCTAGATCCCCACGTGCTTGCCTTGGAAACTCTCGCTATTGGCACGGATCTGGGCATCGATCTCGTCGCCGCCGTACGTTGCCTGACCGATGAACGCAGCCAAGCCTGTCCCCCGAGTACCAGAAGTGTTCGACTCGTGCAGAATTCCGCCGACAGCGATGCTAGGCGCACCGCTCAGGGGTCGTTCAGATGTTCTTCTGCGTCCGCGAGGGGCGGGCCGATCCGCGACGCACGTGACGTGTAGCGACCAACCGGGCTGTGAAGTACCCGCCCATATCGACCTAGCCTTCGATCCAGTCACCTCGCAAAGTGCCATCGGTGGAGGACCCGAGAACAGCGCCTTCCCAAGCGTGCCGGCACCACCGATGCGGTTGATTGCCATTGATCCAGCCGGTCGAGTCACCGCCGGTTCGATAACCCCAGTGCGAACCTCGCCGATTGTCCATGAACTGCTCGATGTAGAAGCCATGGTGGGCGGGCGAACCGGAAATGTGGAACTGGACATCCCAAGCACAGTCGACCTGCGACGGGACGTTGCGCGTACCCGCGACCCGGCGAGCGGGCGCGTTCGCAGGCTTCGGCAACCACCGTCGCGTCGCCCGGAGACATCCGCCACGGCATCACCGGTCCCGTGGAACGGTCGCCATCCCGCTGCGTGCCCGACCCGCGTGCGAGGACGGTCCGCGGGTCCTGTCTTTCAGATATCCTTCTCCAGCTCAGTGCCGTAGACCGTTTCCGGCCTGTTTCAGTGCGGTGCTGCACTCTTGGACGTTGCCGTATGACGTGCCTCCTCTAGGCGCCGGATCCAAACTCTCGTCAGCGTGGAGCCCTTCAAGCATGCAGGGTATGCAGGTCAGAGTTATCAAGGAGTGCCGAGCCCAACCCGGCCCCCCGTCCGTCTCGGCTTGGTAGCAGAGTGCTGGGGTTCTCAGGAGCGCTGGAAGTATGTGTCCGCGGGAGCCGAGTACGTCACTCCCAGTTCGGGCGTGTCAACCTTGCCCTTGCGTTCCCTCGACTCGAACAGGAACGCGAGCACGCCCGTCGTCAAGAGGGTGCGCTCGACCGGATAGATCGGCCTTCCGCTGACGAAGAGTTCCTCGATGCAATGGGTGAGGCCGTCAAAGTGGGGTAGGTCGCGAGTCTGCGGAACTTGCCCGAAGTGGGTGGAGAGGATCCTGCCATCGATCTCGGCCGCAAAGTTCCAGCCACGCACGCAGTTGTTGAGCATGTATGCCGCAGCCTCCAGCCCGTCTCGGTACTTCAAGACGAAGACCGCCGATTCGGCGCACCGGTCGTCGGACCCCGCGGCCTGAATCCCCGGCTGCTGAGCGAGGGCTTCGTCGAGCAAGGGTTTCGACCAGCCCCCGGGGCCATCGCGCCACCGCCAGACAGCGTCTCCCTCTAACATCTCGACAGACGCGACCCCGGTCTCTCCGCCCGAGCGCCGCTCAACCATGCACTGCAGGGACTCGAGGGTGTGGAATCCGTACGAATCGAGAGGGCCGTAGCCTGTCTGGACCGCCCGCTTGATCGTCGCGTCACTCGGAATTGCCAGTTCCGGCGTCCGAACGGTCACCGGAATCGAGGACCCAGCCATGAACGGGACCCTCAACTCACGTGCCCAGTCGTACATCTGCCTGGCCTCATCCCATGAGTACGAGAGGTGTTTGTCGCAGAACACTGGCACAACGCGGCCTGCACTGCGAAAGACTTCGGCGATCTCCCGGAACAAGCGGTGCCTCGGGTAGAGCTTCTGGCCGCGCCCGTTGACCGGATAGTCCCCATGCTCGCCGATCAAGAGGACCGCATCCACAGCAAGCCGGTCGCCGCGCAGTGTCAGGGCCTCCTCGATCGTCGGGTAGATTGAGAAGCGCTTGCGGTGGGCAAGGCCGCGGCTCATGTCGTCGACGGGCACTTGGTCGGTGTACATCGAGACGATCCGAGTCTTTGGATCCTGGCGGCGACCGTTCGGATAGTATCCGTCCAGGATCCGCGTGCAGATTACATCCGCATGTGAGCGATGACGAAACTCGGTAACGACCGCCGCGACCCTGGGCCGCGAGTCCTGGGCGCCTAGTGTTGCGGCCCCAAGGCCCAGGAGCACGTGCCGTCGACTGAGTGCGGCTGGAACAATCATCGCGTTCTCCTCCGGGCCGCTCTCTAACCTGTTGGCGGTCTGCCGCCCCGCCACATTATGCGCATCCAGTTAGGTTCGCGTGGACTCGCGTTCGGAGAAGCCCCATGGAAGTGTTCGCGGTAGAATTCAGGCACCACGGAGGAGAATTCATCTCATGTCCAGACTTTTCGTGCCCTTGATGCTGGTAGCTTCCCTGAGCATCGCTTCTGCGGCCGACAAGACGATCATCTATCCCCCGGAGTTCCGTGAAGGAATGCCGTTCAGCCCCGGAGTGCTGATCGGCGACACCCTGTACTGCGCGGGCCAGACTGGCTCGGACTTGAATACCGGCGAATACCCAGCGGAATTCGAGCAGGAGGTCCATCAGACCTTCAAGCGTATCGGCATCATCCTGAAGGCCGCCGGCTACGACTACTCCGATGCGGTGGACGTCAAGGTGTACCTGACGGACATCTCCACGTTCCAGGAGATGAACTCGGTCTACACGCAGTACTTCAAGAAAGACCGGCCGGCGAGAACCACTGTCGCGGTGGCCAGCTTGGTGGGCAAGGCCCGCATCGAGATCACAGTCACCGCCCGGAAGTAGGAGCTTCGATAACGTGCGCAGCCGGGTAGGCCGTCGGCGGTTTCTTGGAGAGGGCTGCATCGCTGCCGCCTACCTAGGAGGACTGAACAGCGGTCTGTTGCCGGGATCTACCAAACAGCGGATCACTCGTTACGAGCTGATCCGGACACGGGTCCCTATGGAGCAGCGCGTACGGGAGGCTTGGCAGAGGAGCTTTTTCCGGCAGGGCCGCTTCCAGACCCACTACGAGCCCGTGATCATAAAGCTGTTCACGGACGACGGCTTGGTCGGGATCGGCGACGCCGATATGGCGGCTGGATCAGCCCGGCAGGTCCTGGAATCGCTAGTCGGTTCATCTCCGTGGGAGCACATGTTGGATGACCGTCTCGGAGGCGTTCTGGTCGCAATCTACGACCTTATCGGCAAGGCAGCCGGCCTGCCAGTGTCGAAGCTATTCGCAGCGCAGACCAAGACCCGTATTCAGCAGACTTGGTGGAGCCAGTGCTTCCCACCAGACTTGATGGCCTCCGAGGCGAAGCGCGGGGCGGATCTCGGGTACCGCGTCCATAAGGTCAAGGCTCGGCCTTGGGAAGACCCGATAGCGCAGGCCGAGGCGATCTGCGATGTAATCCCGAGAGACATGCGGGTGTGGGTGGATGCCAATGCGTGGTGGGGCTCGGTCGGGCGCACGCTCCACTTCTGCGAGCGATTGTCGAAGTTCCATCACTACTTTGCGATCGAATCGCCGTTCGCCCGTGAGCGGATCGAAGACTACCGCCTGCTGAAGGGTAAGACCGCGCTCCAGGTGACCGAGCACATCCCGGCCGACCCTATGCCGTTCGTCCGGGATGGACTGGTCGACGCCTTCGTCGTCGGCAAGCCGATGGGCCGAACGCTGGTCCAGCGAGCGCTCATGGCGGAGGAAACCCGCATTCCGCTGTGGGTCGAGCACAGCATCTCGAGTGGCGTCAACCAAGTCTTCCAAGCGCACCAGGCCGCGGCGTTCCCAGGCATCGAGTACGCCATCAGCGTGACGCACGTCCTGGAGGACGACCTGATGCTCGAGCCGTTCGAAATGAAGGACGGATTCTATGAAGTGCCCCGCGAGCCGGGTCTGGGCGTGTCGCTCGACATGGACGCCATCGAAAGATACCGGATCAGCTGATCCGCACACTACGGCGGATAGGCGCGGATAGGGCTGAATTTCCCGCCGCCTCGCGCTGGGCATCGGCACTTACGCGCTGCTCTCCTTCATCCGGCAGGTCTGGCTCGCCGCAGGCTATAGGCCGGACCAACATCCCGGACAGGCTACTGGCCGCGCAGTACCGCCGCACGGCCCCGGAGAACCGGCGGGTCAGGCTGGGGCCGAGCACCGCCCGACCGCCACAGGCGCGCTGCTGCGCGCGCGGAGAAAGAGAAAGAGGCCGGGCCGGACTCAGTCGACGAAGCGCACTAGGTAGAGAAGCGGGGCCAGCATGGTGAATCCGAGGCCCATGGTCCAGCGGAATGAGGAGAACTCGGCGCTGTGGGCGTCGATCTTGGCGTTCCGGGCCTCAAGCCTAGACTCGAACCGGGTGATGAGGTTGGCTGCGGCCATGTTCGAGACCTCCTGAACGAGAGCACAGGCATCGCCGGCGTCAATGCCAACCTTCATGAGGAGGTCGAACAGGCGCTTGGAGTCCGGCTGTGGCGGCGGGGTGTCGGGCATCACGGGTTCCTCTCAGCCATCGGGATGAAATCCGCAGTCACGGCTGTCGCACCCGGCGGTCCGGGCCTCGGTGCTGCAGCTGCCCCCGACAGCCGGGTTGCGGGCGCTTTGGACGGCATCGTAAGCGACCTTCTGGAGAGGCCCGTCAAGCATGATTCGCCGCAGCCGAGGGCACCCTGTCCGGTCCCCCCACGCCAACCAGAGACATCCTCCCATCGACTTGCCGCAGCAGCAAGCCGGTCGTCTGGGCAACCGACCGATGGCGAAAACGGGTCAGACGGCACCGAGCGGCAAGCCCGAGCGGGTCAGGGGGAAGTCGATGCACGCACGATCAGTTCCGGCCCCACGAGAACTCGCTGCGGATTCGGGCGAGGATTGCATTCGATCAATTCGACAATCCGCTTCGCGACCTTCCTGCCGACTACGCGGCTGCGCTGGTCGACTGTCGTGAGTGGCCGGTAGAAGAGATCGCTGTACTTCATAGCTCCAGAACCGACGACGGCTAGGTCCTCCGGGATAGCCAAGCCCCGCCGGTTCGCAACGCGCATCACCGCGGCAGCCACTGGATCGTTGTAGCAGAAGACAGCATCCGGCCTCGGGTCGGAAAGGATCACGCGCTCGATCGAGCGCTCGGCATCAGGCCCGTCCACCAGCACTCGACCGATCCACCGCTCGTTCGGCGCCAAGCCATTCCTGAGAAGCGCGTTACGGTAGCCCTCCTCGCGCAGTCGGCTCGTCGATAGCGAGGGTCCTCGCAAGTACGCGATCCGGCGTCTTCCCTGACGTATCAGGTGCTCGACGGCGATCGCTCCCACGCCAACGTCGTCAACGCCGACGAAGTCCAGATCGAGGTCGTCGAAGAAGCGGTCAAGAAGGACGGTGGGTGTCCCTCCGTTCGCGAGCCGCCGGACGAAGCCGGGGTCACTAGCCGGCCGTGCTGACGCCAAGATCAACCCGTCCGCCTGCCGGGCCTGCAGGTGCCGGACCTCGCGCTCCTCCGTTTCCGGATCGTTCAGGGACACGCCGATGAACACCGTGTAGCCCGATGGGCCCACTTCCTCGACGATGGCTTGGTAAGCCTCCTGAAAGAATGAATGCCGCAGGTGCGGTAGAACCATCCCGATGATCCGGGAACGGCGCGTCTTGAGGGAGCGAGCGGTCCAATTCGGCTGATACCCTCGCTCGATGCACTTCGCCCGGACGCGACGCTTTGTCGCCTCGCTGATGTCCGGGTAGTCCTGGATCGCCTTGGAGACTGTCGCGACCGAGCAGTTAAGTTCCGCCGCGATGTCCTTGAGTCGCGACGCCACCAGTTTCCATCTTATAGCCGGCTAAGGTGCCAGCGCGCGGTTGGCGGCTAACGCTGGAGCCGCGCCGTACACAGCCTTCCCGGAAGCATGTGCCACTGGCCACCCTCAGTGGGTGCGCAGTCGCAGCGATCCTTGACACCCGTTTCCGGCTGCGCTATGCTGGTTTCAACAGAACTTGATAGCGTTAGCATCAAGTTTCATGAGCGAGCAAACGTTCCAGCTGCCGCAAGTGGCGGACAGCTAGGCCGATTCCAGAGGAGGATTCAACTACAATGAGCTTGAGACCCTTGCATGACCGCATCCTTGTCGAGCGGCTCGACGAGGCAGAGCAGCAGTCAAGCGGCGGGATCATCATCCCAGACTCTGCCAAGGAAAAGCCTCAGCAGGGCAAGGTCATCGCGACTGGCAACGGCAAGAAGAAGGACGACGGGACCGTAGCCCCTCTTGACGTCAAGGTCGGAGACACGATCTTGTTCGGCAAGTATTCGGGCAACGACGTCACCGTCGACGACAACGAGTACCTGATCATGCGCGAGGACGAGGCCCTCGCGATCATCAGCTAGTTCCTGAAAAGCGAAGGAGGAGCAAGACACGATGCCTGGAAAGAGCATTGTCTACGGAGAGGATTGCCGGCAGGCGATCCTGGCGGGCGTGAACAAGCTCGCCGACACAGTCCGAGTGACGCTGGGGCCGAAGGGCCGCAACGTTGTTCTGGAGAAGAAGTTCGGCGGGCCGAACGTCACCAAGGACGGCGTCACAGTGGCCAAGGAGATCGAGCTGCAGGACAAGCTTGAGAACCTGGGGGCCCAGATGGTCCGGGAGGTCGCATCCAAGACCTCGGACGTGGCCGGCGATGGCACAACCACGGCCACCATCCTGGCCCAGTCGATCTACCGCGACGGTCTCAAGAGCGTGGCGGCGGGGGCAAACCCGATGTCGATCAAGCGCGGCATCGAGAAGGCAACGACCGCGCTGGCTGGCCGTCTGCGCGATATGGCCAAGCCCGTCGAGGGCGAGGCAGTGGCGCAGGTGGCGGCCATCTCGGCGAACAACGACGAGGCAATCGGCAGCATCATCGCCGAGGCGATGGAGAAGGTCGGCAAGGACGGCGTGATCACCGTCGAGGAGGGCAAGACGATCGACACCGAGCTGGACGTCGTCGAGGGCATGCAGTTCGACCGCGGCTACGCTTCCCCGTACTTCGTCACCGACCAGGACTCGATGGAGTGCGTGCTGGAGAACGCCCTCATCCTGATCCACGAGAAGAAGATCAGTTCGATGAAGGACATGCTCCCCGTGCTGGAGATGGTCTCGCGACAGGGACGTCCCCTGCTCATCATCTCCGAGGAGACCGAGGGCGAGGCGCTGGCGACCTTGGTGGTCAACAAGCTGCGCGGCACGCTGAACGTGGCGGCGGTCAAGGCCCCCGGCTTCGGCGACCGGCGTAAGGCCATGCTGGAGGACATCGCGATCCTGACCGGCGGACGCGCGCTGATGGAGGAGACCGGCATCAAGCTCGAGGGCGTGCAGCTGCAGGATCTAGGGCAGGCCAGCCGGGTCGTGATCGACAAGGACAACACGACGATCGTGGAGGGCGCCGGCAGCACGGCGGCGATCCAGGGCCGCGTCAAGCAGCTGCGGGCGCAGATCGAGGAGACGACCTCGGACTACGACCGGGAGAAGCTGCAGGAGCGCTTGGCGAAGCTGGTCGGCGGTGTCGCGGTGATCAAGGTCGGCGCGGCGACTGAGACCGAGATGAAGGAGAAGAAGGCGCGCGTGGAGGATGCCATGCACGCCACCCGGGCAGCCGTCGAGGAGGGCATCGTGCCCGGCGGCGGAGTCTCCCTGCTGCGCGCGGCTTCGGCCTTGGTGAACCTCCAGGGCGCCGAAGAAGACGAGCAGATCGGCATCAACATCGTCGGGCGTGCCATTGAGTCCCCGCTGCGCTGGATCGCCCAGAACGCGGGTCAAGAGGGCGCCATTGTGGCCGAGCGCATCCGCGAGGCGACCGATGATCGCTACGGCTACAACGCGGCGACGGACACCTACGGCGACTTGGTCGAGGCCGGTGTGATCGATCCGGCGAAGGTCACGCGCACTGCGCTGCAAAACGCGGCTTCGATCTCCAGCCTCATGCTGACGACCGAGGCCACGGTGCACGAGATCCCCGAGAAGACCCCGCCGCCACCGCCCGACCCGCACGGCGGCGAGTTCTAGGAACTGCGCCTGAAGAACCGCGCGCAAGCGCGGCGGCCCCCTTCCGCGAAAGAGCGGGAGGGGGCCTTTCGTCGTCCGAGGGGCCGTGTTCGCTAGGCTGAGAGCATGGCTGGCATTGGTGGATGGGCGCTGGCTGCGAAGCTGGCCTGGCGAGACCTGAGAGCCGCCAAGACCCGATTCCTGTTCGCCGTGATGGCGATCAGCATCGGCGTGGCAGCGCTGAGCGGAGTGCGCGGTGCGTGCGCCGCATTCCGGGAGATGCTTCTAAAAGATGCCCGCATGCTCTTGGCTGCCGACCTGAGCGTTTCCCTGAGCCGCCAGCCCGAGGGCGGCGAGACGGACGTGCTGCGGGCCATAGTGGAGCGCGGGGCAGCAGTCACACCCGTCACTGAACTGATGACCATGGTCGGCGGGGCGAGCCTCTCGCGTCCGTTGGCCGTCAACCTCAAGGCTGTCGACCCGCGCCAGTACCCCTACTACGGCAGCGTGACGCTGTCGTCCCGCCAAGACCTTCGCGAGGCGCTGGGCGAAGACGCGCTGCTCGCGTCCCAAGACCTGCTCGTGCGGCTCGGCGCGGAGCTCGGCGACACCGTTAGGGTTGGCGAAGCGGACTTCCGGCTGGCGTCGGTTGTGCTGGTCGAACCGGATCGCATGACGGGCGCGGCGAACTTCGGGCCGAGGGCGATGCTCTCGCAGGCGGGCCTCGCACGTACCGGGCTGGTGCAGTTCGGGAGCCGCGTGACGAGCCGCTTCCTGATCCGCCTGCCGCAAACGGGGCTAGAGGTGGACGAGGCCAGGCACTTGCTGCGTGCCGGCATGCCGGAGGGCCGGATCACGGACTACCGGGAGACGAACCCGCGCATACAGCGAGGGCTGAACCGCACTACGAGTTATCTCAGCCTTGTCAGCCTGCTCGCCATGGCAATCGGAGGCATCGGGGTGGCGATGGTGATCTACGCGCACCTCCAGCAGCGGCTCGACACTATCGCGATCCTCAAATGCTACGGGGCCACTCCAGGCTCCGTGTTGCGCATTTTCACTCTCGAGGCCGTGCTCCTCGGTCTGCTCGGAAGCACGGCCGGCGTCGGGCTCGGGTTTCTCCTGCAGGGCTTGGCACCATCGTTCATCGCTGCCTACTTCCCGGAGGCACCATCGTTCAGCTGGCAGGCCATACCGGCCATCGAGTCAGCCGGCGTCGGGCTTGCGACAGTGCTGATGTTCTCCTTACCGACACTGCTGTCGACCCGCAAGGTCCAGCCCGCGCTGATTTTCCGGCGAGACATGGCCTCCCGTTTCGAGCGGACTCCCGGGGCAGACCGCAGGAGGCTGCTGCGGAAGGCTGCCGCCGGGGCGGTCCTTCTCGGCGGCATCGGATTGGTCGCTACCTGGCTGGCGGACTCGCTCCGGCTGGGCGCGTGGTTTGTCGGCGGCGTGGCCCTAAGCGTCACGGGCCTGGCAGCAACGGCCTGGGGGCTGATGGCCGTGCTGAAGGCCGCACCCTCCAAGCTGCCGTTCCGCATTCCGGTCGGCCTGCGCCACGGCATCGCCAATCTGCACCGGCCGGGAATGCACGCCGGAGTGATCCTGGTGGCGATCGGCGTGGGCGTGACCTTCACGCTCACCGTGTACCTGCTGCAGACCACCGTGCTCGCCCAACTGCTCCGGGACGCGCCGGAGGGCATGCCCAATGTCTACCTCAGCAACATCACCTCGAAGGAGAGCGCAGCGGTCGAGGAATTTCTTCACAGCCAGCCCGGAGTCGAGGGGGACGTGATCCTAGTGCCTCGAATCTCCGCCCGGCTGGATTCGGGCGGCAGGGTCTCCACCCAGCGTGGGAGAGGCAGAGGCAGCTGGCGCGGCCGCCGCAGCCGGGACATCACGTGGTCGGACGCTCCCCCTGCCGGCTTCGAACTGCTCCGTGGAGCGTGGTGGGAAGCGGACGAAGAAGAAAGCGTCGTGTCCGTGAAGCGGGACATGGCCGAGTACATGGGCCTCGACCTGGGAACGCGCCTGCAGTGGCAGGCTGGCGGGCGCGAATTTGTCACGACGGTCGTCTCCGTGCACGACTACGACGGCGAGCCGGACTGGCTGTACGACTTCGTAATGAACCGTGAGGCGCTGGAGGGACTTCCCGCGACATACGTGGGAGGGGCCCGGGTAAGTCCCGCCCACAGCCTGGAGGTCTCCAAGGCTGCGTTCGAGGCATTCCCAGGGATGCTGTTCGTCAACGCGGTCGATTTCTTCGAGACGGTGCAGCAGGTCGTGGACCAGATTGCGCTTGTCGTGCGCTTCGTGTCGGCGTTCGCGATCCTTGCCGGCGTGGTTGTGCTGGCGTCGAGCGTGACGGCCACTCGTTTCCGGAGGCTCCGTGAAGCGGCCGTGCTGAAGACGCTGGGCGCTACCCGGGGACGGCTCGCGGAGATCTTCTCAATCGAGTTCCTGATCCTAGGAGCGGTCGCAGGGCTGTCCGGGAGCGCGCTGGCGGTGGTTTACACCGCCCTCATGGTGCGGGACGTCTTAGATCTGGAGGCTGTCGTGCCGTGGGTGCCGATCTTGGTCGCAGTGATCGGAAGTGCGGTGCTGGCGACGGCGGCCGGCTGGATCGCGAGCCTGAGGGTGCTAGGCAGCAGGCCGATGGAGATTCTCAGGTACGAGTAGGCAGATCCCTAGCCAACCGGACGACACGCCCAAGGCCGCCCCTCAGGGCGATGGTCCGATCGTCTGAGGTGCACGAAACGATTCTGATTCTCGGCGGTTTCTCCGTATACCGGGGTCCAAATCGTCAACTGCTCCCGAGGCGTGACATCTCCTGATCAATGAAGTATCGTCCCAGTTGGGACGCAAGTCCTTAGCCTTGCCCTCTTTCCGAGGCCCGTGCTCCGGCACGGGCCTTCGTGTTCTGTCGAGGCCTGCCCGTAACCTACTTCGCCTTCCTCCACGAATTCGTCCGGTACGTCAGCCGGCAAGTTCCCGGGCACAGCGAGAGTCCGGTGTTCTGCCTGGCGGGGTTGGTCCTGCCTGCCTAGAAGGTGCGGAGCTTCGGCACCTGGTTCTTCCAGCGCAGATCGAGCTCCTCGCCTTCGAGATCGACCGGCCCGAGCAGCACCCGGCCCAACGGCAAGGGAAGGGGTCCGGCCTCTACACGGACACGAATGTCACCAAGTGCGCCGAGGTCAGGAAGTTCACAAACCGTCTGTTCAACTAGATCGCTACGCTCGACCGCTTCATCTCTCCCTAGCCGGGTTACTCATTAACCCCACTGGCCGCCCTTTCCCGTCCGTCAGTCCATCCAGGAACGCACGAACCACAGGGGCGAGGGCCTCACCGTGCGTGTAGTGTGGGAAGTGCCCGGCGCCCGGAATGGTCACGATTTCGCTGTCCGCGATCCAGCGGCAATAGTCCTCGGCCACTTCGATCGGCTGGAGATCGTCTCCGCCGTGGACGACCAGGGTCGGGGCCGTGATCCGCCCCAGCGCATCCGAGTAGTCGTGGCGGAGGCCCATCGAGAAATACTGGGCGCGGGCGTGCCAGGCACCAACCTGACTGGGCGGAGGCGAGACGGCGGCCGGCGCTTCCCAGCCGGCCGCCTCAAAGAAGTGGATCAGTTCCGAATCTCGACCGGCCAGCTCGGCCTCGGTTTCGGTGAAGATTTCGCCAAGGTCCAGGTATTCCTCCAGCCAGGCATCGTAGGCCGTCCGCTCGGCCTCCGCCAGTCGGTCCCGTAGGTTGTCAAACAGCCCGCCGTGCAACGAGGGGAAGACGACGAGGTCGGCGGGTGCGATGAGCAAAAGAGCCATTACGCGATCAGGCATTTCTGCGGCGTATAGGGCCGCGAGGAGGGCGCCGTACGAGTGGCCGACCAGGATGAGTCGCTGGTCGCCGAGCAACCGGCGAATCCGTTCGATGTCGGCCAGCTGCTGTCCGATGCCGAGCGTCCCCTCAAGCGCCTGAATGCTCGCCCATCGACTGCCAGAGAAGTCGAACGTCGGCCTGAAGGATTCCCCGGTACCACGCTGTGCGTAGTAATGCAGCCGGTAGGCGTCTCCGAGCACGTCAAAGGCGGGTGCGGACGCGGTTTGCGGGATACCGGGCCCACCGTGGACCACGAGGATGTTCGTGCCCTCCCCGACCGAGAAATGCGAGAGCTCGACGCCGGGCTCGACTTCCCACCGGCCGCGAGAGACTCTCGAATCCGCGTCGGTGAGATCCGCGGAAGCACCTATCGGATCCTTGATGTCCATCTGGGCGAGGCCGGGCGGCCGGTACATCGGCTGCTGCATGATCCACCACAGCCCGAGCCCGCCCGCCACAATCAGCAGAACTAGGACCGCCGCGATCCTTCGGAACACCGTCTTTCGAGTTATCTCTCTCATGGTCCTTCCATCGGGCTCGTGTCATGCCCAATTGTGGCTCCCGCCGAACGCTGCCCTGGCAGCGGCGTTTCCCTCCAAGACCATCCCCTCATCAATAATGATGTCTCAAGGGAGCTAGCGTCCAGCGACTCGCGCGTGCAGGCCGGGTGGAGCAACCGGGCGCTCAACGGCCATAGTGCGATCCGGTCGTTGTGGCGCAGGTCCAAAGGCGAACCGAAGACCATCTCGCACAGCCTCAACCATTCATTCAGAGAGCGTCCTGTATGGCTGGTCGCGTTTTTTGCCGTAACGGTCTCCGGAGTCCCTTCGGCGACGACAGTTCCGCCGTTCCAACCACTTCGGGGCCGATGTCGATGATCCAGTCCGCCGCGCGGATGATGGATGTGTCGTGTTCCACGACGAGCACCGAGTTGCCTTTGTCCCAAAGTCGGTGGAGCATGGTGATCGATGTCGCGCGGATGGAGCCCCACCGAAGACTCATCGAACCGCCCCAATGGAGTCAGCCGGACGAAGCGGAGTCCGCAACTAACTGGAATAGTGCCAAAGCATCGCGGCTTCAGGCGCAGCACGCATCAGTGCGCTCGACCTTGCCGTCACCTGTGGCCACGACCGGGATTTGGTCGTAGCGCCGCCGTGAACACGGTACGTTCTCGGCGATGGCCCGCTGGCCCCCCGAGCTTTGACATGCCACTGGCGGTCTGCGATGATGGAGGGGCTGAGCTTGCTCCTCAGTAGCTCAATGGTAGAGCATCCGGCTGTTAACCGGAGGGTTGTAGGTTCGAGTCCTACCTGAGGAGCCAAGGCTGGCCCGTTACCGGCAGAGGACTTCCGAAAGCTGGATTGGACGTTCCGTCAGGCAATGACGGTCCACCATTTTCACTGGCGGTGCATTCAGTGCCAAGCGTTCCTACGAAGCCTCGGGACGGTGGAATACCAAGCTCTCGACCCCCCTTTCGGATCGGAATCGCTCAAGGTCAACCCCAAAGACCGCCGCGACATTTCCAGGGGTGAGCACTAAGTCGGGGCGCCCGGTCGCCACCACCCTGCCCCGATCCAGCACGACGGCCCAATCTGCCCAGCGCAAGACTGCGTTCAGGTCGTGCAGCGCGACCACCACTGAGCTGCCGCCGGCGACCAAGTCCCGCAAGAGTTGGTGGATCTCGAGGCAGTGCTCCAAGTCCAGGCTCGCCGTCGGCTCGTCGAGCAGGATCGCCTTGGCCTCCGTCGCCAGGCACCGCGCGACCACGGCTCGTTGCAGCTCGCCGCCGGAAAGCCGATTGACCGGGCGGTCCGCCAAGTGCAGCACATCGGCCCGCGCTAGGGCTCGCTCAACGGCTTCCAGATCCTGTCGTCCAGGCGACTGGAACCGCCCCAGATGCGGGTGCCGCCCCATGAGGACCGCTTCGCGGACCGTGAACGGCACCCCAATGTGGCTGGCCTGACTGACGTACCCGATGCGGGAGGCCAAGTCGCGGCGGGTCATTCCCGCAGCATCAGTCCCGTCCACCCAAACCGTTCCCTCCGACGGTTGCCAAAGGCCGGCGAGCAGTCGCAGAAGGGTGGACTTGCCCGATCCGTTCGGGCCCACCAAGGCAGTAACCCGGCTCGGAGCGACCTCAAACGTAACGTCGCGCACGAGCCACCGCCCGGCGATTCTCTTGCCAACGCGATCCAGCTTGAGCATCAAGAGAGCCCCATCTCAACATGCCTCTTGCGCAAGAGGTACAGGAAGAGCGGCGCGCCGAATAGCGCGGTCACCACTCCGAGACGCAGCTCGCCTGGGGCGCGGAGCGTGCGCGCCAGTATGTCGCACGCAATCAGGAACGCGGACCCCACCAGGCCGCTGGCAGGAAGCAGGGCGCGGTGGCTAGGGCCGAGGAGAATGCGCATCACGTGGGGCACGACGAGCCCCACGAACCCGACAACGCCGCTGACGGCCACTGCCGCCCCGGTCAACATCGCGGCCATTCCCAGCACGGCCCGCTTGACGCGCTCCACGTCCACGCCGAGCGAAGCCGCGGTCTCTTCTCCAAGAAGCATCAGATCAAGATCCCGCATGTACCACCAGGCGAGCGAGACTCCCGTTGCGACGAACGGGGCACAGGCCCACACGTGGTCCCACGAGCGCCCGTCAAGCCCGCCCATCAGCCAGAAGACGATCTCGGAGGTGACCTGCCAGTCGACCAGGCTCAGCGATATCAGCAGCGACGTGCCCGCCGTCATCAGCGATCCCAGCGCGATTCCCGCCAGCAGCAGTGTCGCCACAGGAGTCTTCCCCGCCCTAGTGGCCATTGCGTGCACACCGAACAGCGCAATGAGCGCACCGGCAAAGGCGAACAGTGGAAGCCACAGTGTCGAACGGGTAGACAGCTGGGTGACAAACGCGATCACGGCTCCCAAGGCGGCTCCCTGGCTGCACCCGATCACGCTGGGCTCGGCGAGTGGATTCCGGAATACTGCCTGCACTTGAACGCCTGCAACGGCCAAGCCGCAGCCGGCCAGCGCGGCTACCAGAACTCGGGGCAGACGAATCTGCCATATGATCGCCCGCTCAGCATCAGTTACCGCACCTGCGTCCACCCATCCGCCGGGCATGGCTCCTGCAGCCAGCGCCCTCACCGCCGACGCCCAGCCAATTTCAGTGCTGCCGACGGCCACGCCGGCAATCGCGACCACTGTCAGCGCGCCTCCGGCTAGCAGCCACAGGAAAGGGCCCGAGCCAATCCAAGGTGAGGCCCTCATAGACCGGCTGTCCTTCCATGGATGGCCTCGGCGATCCGCTCCATCATCACCACAGCGTGGTGGGACATGGAACCGAATGTGCGGCTCTCGAGCAGGAGGACCTGGCCCAAGTGTCCGGCGGTTGAGACGGCCACACCCGAATCTCCGAGCAGTCTGGCGCGGACCGCGTCCGCATCCTGTCCTGCGCCTAAGCCAGCTACGATCCAATCGGGGTTCCACGCAGCGACCTGCTCGCTCGAGATCGCGCCTACGGCACCTACACCCCGCTCCGCGGCCAGATTGACGGCGCCAAGGTCTGTCACGATGTGATCGAACAGCGAGCCACGACCGTAGGTCAGCGAATACCCGGAATACGCAAGCACCTTTATGCGGGCAGTGCCTGGACGGCGGAGCGCCCGGGCGGCCGCGATCCTCTCGCGAAGGCGGGCCACTTCCCGGCGGGCATCATGGTTCTGCCCGGACAAGTGGCCAGTGACCTCCAGGGAATCCGCGATCGATTCCAGATCGGAAAAGATCGTCATCATTCGAAAGGGCTCTACGCCAACCGCGCGCAATAGCCCGGCATAGTCGGCTCTGGAAGTGTGCGAAACCAGCATCAGTTCTGGGCGGCGCAGCGCGACGGCCTCGACATCCACCGCCATCCCGAGATCCATACTCTTCGCAACATCGCTTACGTGACTGTGCTGCGGGTCGGTAGCGTAGGGACTCACGACCGTGATCGTCTCGCCCGGCACGACCGCGAACAAGAACTCATCTGTCGTGAGCGCCTGAGATCCCAGAGTCCTAGGAGCGATGGGAAGGCCGAGGAGCTTTCCGAATGCGTCGAGAGCGTGGCGCGGAAAGGCGCCCTGCCCAAGGGCCACGGGAACCCTCAAGTCGCGGTGTAGCGCGGAGGGCTGGCCGCGCACATTCCGAATTGCAGCCACTAGCAACAAGGCGCACACCATCACTTGGACGGATATCCCGACGCGGGTGGGCCAACTCACGTGCCCGGCACCTGACTGAGCCCCGCGGCTGGCGCCTGCCTAGGGAACGTTCTGCGTCCCGCCCGCAAGTGAGGGAGCCCAAGTCGGCCCTCAGGGGCTGACAGGCATTGATCAAGGCCGGAGACGCCCATCCGTTCCTCGCGGACGCTTGCGCGCAAACCACTCCGGGGCAGGTCTCCTGGCTTGCGACTGCGGGGAGCATCGCTCGCCCACGCCGCGCAGGCCTTCGCAGGGTCAAGACCCCACTGGCGTTTCTGCGTGGCTCGCCGCTCACAGTGGCGGGACCGCGCCGGATTCTCACCGGACTTCCCTTTTGAGCCCTACCGGGCACCTCGGAGCACTCGAATCATAGCACCCGACCCGTAGGGTGCCAGCACCGACGATCCAAGCACCGGATCAAGCTGGCTCTCTGCTCAGCCGGGAAACAACGTCGGGGGACGGGCCTCTGGGAGGCCTCCGCGGGCCAGGCGGCCAAGCGGGCAGGAATCGTCCGGCCAGCGGGCTCTCCCGACGGCCATCTGTTCGCGCACAGGTGCTCACGCCGGCGTCAGGCCGGTTCAAGATACAGGGCCGCCAGCGGGGGCAGCGTCACGCTGGCCGAACATGGCTGTCCCCGATGCGGCCGCTCCTCCGCATCCACACCGCCCAGATTCCCCAGATTCGATCCGCTATAGTGTGCCGAATCGGTGTTGAGAACCTCCTTCCAAGGCCCTGGCAAGGGCAAGCCGACTCGATAGTCTTCTCTCAACACGGGGGTGAAGTTGCACACCACCGCCACGATCTCGCTAGGCTCCTTGCCCGTCCGCAGCCAGCTCAGCACGCTGGAATCGTAATCCTCGCAGTCCAGCCATGCGAAGCCGCCCGCATCGGAGTCGAGCACGTAAAGCGCCTCGCGGGACCGGTAGAGACGGTTAAGGTCTCGCACCAGCCGCTGCAGGCCGCAGTGGGCCGGGCGTTCCGCCACGTGCCAGTCCAAGCCCCGCTGGTGACTCCATTCGCTGGGCTGGCCGAACTCGCTGCCCATGAATAGCAGCTTCTTGCCCGGATGGGCAAACATGTACGCATACAGCAGCCGCAAGCTGGCAAACCTGCCCCACCGGTCCCCGGGCATCTTCGCCAACATGGAGCCCTTCCCGTGCACAACCTCGTCGTGAGAGAAGGGCAGCACGAAGTTCTCCGTGAAGGCATACAGGATGCTGAACGTGAGCTTTTCTTGATGGTGCTTTCGGTGGACCGGATCGAGGCGCATGAAGCCGAGGGTGTCGTGCATCCACCCCAAGTTCCACTTGAAGCCGAAACCCAGCCCGCCCCCTGAGGTCGGCCCGGAGACCCTTGGCCAAGCGGTGGATTCCTCGGCCACCATCATGACGTCGGGGAACTCCCGGTAGACCTCCTCGTTGAGGCCCTTGAGGAATGCCACCGCCCCCAGATTCTCCCTGCCCCCGTGACGATTCGGCAGCCACTCCCCATCCCCACGCCCATAGTCCAGGTACAGCATTGAGGCGACCGCGTCCACGCGGATGCCGTCCACGTGGTACTTGTCGAGCCAGAAGAGCGCGCTCGAAGTCAGGAAGTTCGCCACTTCCCGGCGGTCGTGGTCGAACACCAGCGTCCCCCAGTGCGGATGCCGGCCCCTCCGCGGGTCGGGGTGCTCATAGAGGCACGTTCCGTCGAACCGCGCGAGGGCGTGCCCATCATCGGGGAAATGTGCCGGTGCCCAGTCCAAGATCACCCCCAGGCCGCGGCGGTGTAGGCAGTCGACGAAGGCCATGAAGTGCCTTGGGCTTCCGAACCGGCTAGTAGGTGCGAAGTACGCGGTCGTCTGATAACCCCAAGATCCCCCGAACGGGTGCTCCATGACCGGGAGCAGCTCCACGTGCGTGAAATCCATCGCGGCAGCGTACTCAGCCAGACGGTCCGCTAGCCTCTCGTAGCCCGGCCGGGCCCCGTTGAGGTCGGAGGAGCGCATCCACGAGCCGAGATGGACTTCGTAGACGGAGATCGGCGCGTCGTGTCGGTTCCGGGCGGCCCGGCCGGCCATCCACTTGCCGTCCGACCACCTGAAGCGTGACAGGTCGTAGACAACCGAGGCCGTCCGCGGGGGCCGCTCGGCGGCGAAGGCGTACGGATCAGCCTTCTCCGCCCGGAATCTCCCGTGCTGGGACGAGACGGCGTACTTGTAGAGGGCGCCCTCCCCCACTCCCTCCACGAACGCTTCCCAGACTCCTCCCGGATCCCGGCGGCGCATCGGATTCCGCGAACTGTCCCAAGAGTTGAAGCTCCCGATCACCGAGACGGCATCCGCGCCAGGGGCCCAGACGGCGAACCGAGTCCCAGTCCGGCCTCCGAGGCTTGCAGGGTGCGCCCCCAAGCTCTCGTAGCTCTTGGTGTGCGATCCGGCGGCAAGGCGGCCGAGATCCCATTCCGTCAGGAACATTCGTGTAGTGGCCCACGCCTCCGTGGGATCAGGTCATGATCGGCGCCCGCGATTCACTCGCTCCAGCGCGGCACGAACGAGGGGATCGGAAAAGATGCCCTCTAGGCTCTGCCGCGCACGGCGTGTCCAGTTCGGCCGCTCGTGGTGTGTCCCAGGCGTGTTCTGCGGCTCGACCTCGCCGAGCAGATCCTCTAGTGTCACCATGACACATTCGGCTGCCGATGCCGCAATAAAGTCAAGGCAAGCCTGGAGCAGGGCTGCAGGGGACGGGACGGCCTCGTCATCGATCGCGCCCGCACGGCGGAGGTGCCGCAGCAGGCACTCCCTCACCCGTTCGCGGCTGGCCCGGGCCTCGACGGCGTGCTCCGACCCGAGCAAGCCGAGCGCGACTTGCTCCTCAATGTCCCGTCCGTCCCAGAATGCGGCGAACATTGCTGTGTCGTGGGTGTTGACGGACGCCACGCACTGGCGCGGGGGAGCGCGCAGCCCGGGGCGCGTGTTGGTGCGCACGCTGAACTGGCTCACGTACATCCGTCGGACACCACGCTCGGCCATCCGACGGCGCACGTACTCCGGCACTGTCCCCAAGTCCTCGCCAACAACCGCCGCGCCGCTGCGTGCGGCCTCCAAGCAAACTATTGCGTACAGCTCGTCGGCCGGCGAGCGCACGTAGGCACCTTGGTCCCCTTCCATTCCCTCGGGGATCCAGTACATGCGGTGCAGGCCCATGACATGGTCAATTCGCAGGACTGATGCGTGCTGCATGTGGTGGCGCAGGCAGGCCCTGAAGTACTCATGGCCCGTTGCACGAGCCTTCGCTGGATGCAACGGCGCGAATCCCCAATTCTGGCCCTTGCTGAAGAAACGGTCGGGAGGCGCTCCGCCCGACATGCCGGTCGCGAAGACGCCCGCATAGCGGATCCTGTCGTATCCATCCGGGTGCACTCCCAATGGCAGGTCAAGGTACAAGCCCGGACCTCCGCCCGACTCCCCACGGGCGGCTGCTGCCAACTGGCCTCCTGCGATCCACTGAGCATAGGCGTGATAGGCGCAGGCCGGGTCCGCTAGGTCAAACTCCCGACTGCAGTCTGAGCCCCTCTCGAGTCCCGCGCGGAACGCAGCGTACCTGCGAAGCTCGGGATTCCGGGCTGCGAACTGGGCCAGCTGTGCCCGTCGGACGCCGGGAATGCGCGACAGTGCGGCCTGAAGAGCTGCGCGCTTTGCACCCATGTGCCGCCGGTAGTCGACATGCCGGCCCGAGTCGTTGACGATCCCACCCAAGGCCGGCGTCCATTCGGGGAGGCTGGCCAAATCGACGAAGAGCTCGTTCCAGAAGAGGCGGCTCACCGGAGTGTACGGGCTCGGGGCGAACGGCTCGTCCAAGAATGTGGCCAGCAGCGGCAGCGTGCCCACCAGCCCTCCCCCGAGGCTGCGCACCCAGCGGGCGAGGCGCCCAAGGTCGGAGAATGTCCCCACTCCTCCCGACCGGGTCGAGTGGACAGCGTAGAGGGGCACGAAGACGCCCCAGCTCCGGGGTAAGCCCGGACAGCGACGAGGGGCGTGGATGAGCAGTGCCTCGTCACTCCGCCCGGCCGCACTGACCCGCAAGCGGTGGTAACCCAGCGGTAGAGGACCTGGAATCGTCACCCTCGCGCGGAGGTAGCTGATTCCGCACACCTCTGCCGCGCGGCGCGCGCCCAGGGACTCCGGAGCGACCGACCATTCGCGGACTTCGCCATCCTCGGCCTCCACGGAAACACGCAGTCCGGCAGACTCGGCTGACCCGGGCACGCGCACGACGCAACGTTGCGGGCCGCCCTGCCACACCACGCAGACGGGCTCGACCAGCCGGCTCCATCGGTCCACCAAGGCTTGGCGGACCTCTTGCCGTGCGTCGTCCGGCCTGCGGACCCGAGCGCCAAGGCTCTGCAGGACTGCAAGCAGTGTGGCAGTGCTGGCCTGCCGATCGCGCCGGAAGCCATCTCGGTTCGACGGGAGCACGCCGTAGAGCCGCGCGAGCCTGAGCAGCTGGCCGCTAGGCATCCGATGACCTCAGCAGTGCAAAGCTGTGGGCGTGGAGAAGCCAACTCGGGCCCTCCGGGAGCGCACCGCCTACATCGTTCTCCGAGGTGTCGACGAGAACAGTCCAAGCCGCGCTCGGAAGGCGGAACGTGCGGGCCCGTTCCGAGCTGTTGAAGAGGAGCAGATAGACGGGCCGGCCGGGCTCGGCGATGCGGGCACCGAAACAGCGCGCTGCAGGGGTCTGCCAGGCCGCACCTGAGAGCTCGTGGCCTGTCCTCGAGAGCCAAGAAACGTCCTTCAGGCCGGTCCCGGGATCGATGCTGCCTTCAAAGAAGAATGACCTCCTGAACGCTGGCTCTCCGGCACGCAGTCGGGTCAGGCGTCGGACGAAGGAGGCCAGGCTCTTGTCATAGTCCGGTCCCCAGTCCAGCCAACTGATCTCGTTGTCCTGGCAGTAGGCGTTGTTGTTGCCGTTCTGCGTCCTGCCAGACTCGTCACCTGCCAGCAGCATGGGTACACCCTGTGAGAGCAGCAGAGTAGCCAAGAGATTGCGGCACTGGCGCTTGCGCAGCGCGAGCACCCCCAAATCGGCCGAGGGGCCCTCCTGCCCGCAGTTCCAGCTGTGGTTGCTGCTCTCCCCGTCCCTGCCCCCCTCGCCATTGGCATCGTTGCGCTTGGAGTTGTAAGACACCAAGTCCGCCAAGGTGAAGCCGTCATGGGATGTGACGAAATTGACGCTGGCAAGTGGCGAGCGGCGCGTCCTCCGGAATAGGTCGCTGCTTCCTGCGATGCTGGTGGCGAAGGCTCCAGTGCAGCCAACATCCCCGCGCCAGAACCGGCGGGTGACATCGCGGTAACGACCGTTCCACTCGGCCCATCCGCGTGGGAATCCTCCCAGCAGGTAGCCGTCGGTCGGGTGCAGGTCCCAAGGCTCCGCAATCAACTTGGCACCCTTCAGTACCGGGTCTTGCCCGATGGCCTCAAACAACGGGGCAATTGGGTCGAAACGGTCCCCGTGCCTACCCAGCGAAGCGGCAAGATCGAAGCGAAAGCCGTCCACGCCCATCACTGACACCCAGTGGCGAAGGCAGTCCATCACAAGGCGCACAACCGCGGGGTTCGCCGTGTTCAGCGAGTTGCCGCAGCCACTGAAGTTCTGGTAGAGCCGCCGATCCCTGTCCGCGAGCCTGTAGTAGGAGCGGTTGTCGATGCCTCGGAAGGAAAGTGTCGGGCCATCGTGCCCGAGCTCGGCCGTGTGGTTGAAGACTACGTCGAGTATGACCTCGATGCCGGCGGCATGGAAACGGCGCACCATCGCCCGAAACTCCTCAACGGCTCCCACACCCGGCTCGGATGAGTATCTGGGCTCAGGAGCGAACATTCCGATCGGCTGGTAGCCCCAGTAATTCTTGAGCTCCATACGCTGCAGCCGGTGGTCGTCCACGTGGTGCTGGACTGGCAGCAGCTCGACAGCGGTGACGCCGAGGCCGGCGATGTACTCCACGATCGGATCCGACGCCAAGCCAGCGTAGGTTCCCCGCAACTCAGGAGCCACGGCGGGGTGCCTCTTCGTGAAGCCCCGGACGTGCAGCTCATACACGACGGTCTCCGCCCAAGGCCGCCTCGGATGCTCAAACTCTTTCGGACTTGGGGCAGCGACCATGCCTAGCGGGCAGGTTGCCGCATTGCTTAGACCGCTGAGCGCTTGGTCAACGACCTGCGGCGCCGGATGGGACGGAGCCCGGTACGAGTACGACTCAGGACACCAGCGGACGACTCGTGCGATCGCCCGCGCATACGGATCCAAGAGGACTTTGGCGGGGTCGAAGCGGTGGCCTTGGCGAGGATCCCATGGACCCGCTACCCGGCAACCGTACACCTGGCCCGCGCCGATCCCGGAAACCCAGCAGTGGAACACCCCGTCGGTCCTCCCGACGAACGGCACGACCATGGACGGCGCCGCGTCTGCGGCAGTTTCGTACAGGCAGACCTCGGCAGACTCGGCATGGCCGGAGTAGAGGGCGAAGTTAACGCCGTCTCCGACCACTGTGGCGCCCAAGGGGTGGGGCTTGCCCGGCAGTATGTGCGTGGACATGGGCCCGCTGCAATCCACGGAATGCCTGTGCCCCGAGTGGCGCGCGACCACGCCTCTTGGCCAGCGGCCGGCCGAGACCCAATCTTGGAAGGCGCGTGGCGGAACTCCGGACTCGAGGGCCAGCCCGGCACCCTCCTCATTATCATGGGACACTGGGTCTTGCGGCTGCGCGGGCCCGGACCGTGAATGTCACGGTCGCTGCGTGGTCCTGCGGAGCGTGGACTCCGAGCGCCGCGCAATGCTGGCAGCCCAGGCGCGGGCACAGTCCAGCCATTAGGCAGCAAGCGGATCGGCGGGCGAAGCGCAGGCACCCATGGCCCACGAAGAAGCACCTGCGGCCCGGCCCCACATCGTCCACATCGCACGGGAGTGTGCCGGAATCAGCGCCGCAGGCGGGGTCGGCGATGTGGTCCTCCAGCTCTCCTTGGCCTGCCGCAGCGCAGGCTTCGACTGCACGGTTATTCTTCCGCACTACGGGCCGTTCGAAGCCGACGGACTGAAGGACCTCACCGTAACGGCCGCCGCGCTGCTGGGGGTCGAGGCGTCACAGGCATCGTTACCGCAATCCCTCATCGCGAATATCCCGATGTCGTACAGCTCGCTGCAGTGGCGGACCGAGCGCGTGCAAGTAGAGGCAGTCCGGTTCCGCGGACCAGCGACCTTCACCATTGCGGTGGTGGTGGCCGAGCGCTTCTCCGGGAAGCGACTGCCATACACATACACGGCAGAGGAGGCTAGGGCCATTGCCACCTCCAGCCTCCCCGACCAGAAGGTGTGCGGCGCCGAGCCTCCTCCTCCTGACTTCCGCCCGACCGAGGGGTCCGGGCACTTCGACTACTTCGCGATGAACGTATTGCTGCAGAAGGCGAGCATCGCGTGGATCGAGCGCCTGGAGGGCCCGATCGTCGTGCACTGCCACGACGCACACACCGCAATGCTGCCCATGATGGCGCGCACACAACTGAGCCCCGGGGACCGACGCTTCATAGTTACGGCCCACAATTGCGGCGCGGCATACCGTCAGCGGTGCCCCGATCTGGACTTCGTCGCCGCCGTCGGCAACCTTCCGCGCGACGCCGTGCAGCGGTGCGTGATCAGGGGTGAATTCGACCCCTTCGCCGCCGCGGCCCTGCACGCGGACCAACTCAACACCGTCAGCCCTGGGTACGCCTGGGAAGTCCGGACAGCCTGCCGGCCCAACTCCGGAGGGGATTCGGACGTACAGGGCCTGTCGGCCTTCCTCGATGAGCATTCCGTCAGACTCACGGGCATAACCAACGGGATTGACCCTGCGCTGAAGGGTCCAGAGGCTATTCGGGCGGAGATCCGCCCAGGTCGCAAGCGCCTGTCGGCATTCGGCTGGAAGCGTGAATTCAGGCAGCGCTTCGCGGATGCGATTTCCGGGGACGACCTTACGGACAAGTGGGGCCTTTCGCCGGCCAAGAGACTGGGATCGCTGGCGGGCCTCGCAACCTCCCACTGCCTGTTCACTGTCGTAGGGCGCTGGACAGCCCAGAAGGGCATCGACATCGCCGTGCGGGCAGCGGAGGAGATTTTCGACGCCAGTCCCAAGGCCGCACTCTGCGTGCTCGGCGACGGCAGCGAGCCGTCCATTCTGGCCGCCCTGCGGAGGCTCGCAGAAGAACACGACGGGCGGGCCGTGGCCATTGCGGGTTTCAGCCCCGAGCTTGCCTCAAGCATCTACGCGGCCGGCGACTTTTTCTTGGTCCCGTCCCGGTTCGAGCCATGCGGCTTGGTCGACATGATCGCCCAGCTGAACGGAAACCTGCCGATCGTGAATCAGGTCGGCGGCCTCGCCAAGGTGATCGACGGAATGACCGGCCTAGGCTACTTTGCGAGTAACGATCGGGCGAACCTGCGCGGGCTTGTGGCAGCAATGCATCGCGCGCTCGACTTGGCCAAGGACCCGCCCAAGCTGCGGCGCATGCGGAGGGCCGCCGATCTCCATGTTCGCTCGAAGTACGGCTGGGGAACCGTGCTTCAAGAGTACGCGCGACTGTACGGACTGGCGGCCTGCTGCGCGCAGGGGCCGAGTGCTCGCCCAGTCACTGGATCCCCGGAGCCGATGCAATGAATCCCTACCAACAGACAGACCCTTCGCTGTCGGCTCCCGTTGGCCGCGGCGACGGAACTGTGAGTCCAACCGTGGCCTACTTCTCGATGGAAGTCGGCCTCAAGTCCGACATTCCGACGTATTCGGGAGGCCTCGGAGTCTTGGCGGGCGACACCCTTCGCTCCGCAGCTGATCTCGGAGTCCGCATGGCAGGAGTGACGCTCCTGTACCGGAAGGGCTACTTTCGGCAATCCATCGGCCCGGACGGACAGCAGGGCGAGCACGACGCAGATTGGATCCCTGAGCACAGCTTAGAGCGAATGGATGCTCGGACCTCGGTGCAGATCGAGGGGCGCAGTGTCACGATCGCGTGCTGGCGCTACTCCATCCGCGGGATCACGGGACACGTCGTGCCGGTGTACCTACTGGACACTGACATCTCAAGCAACGCCGAACAGGACAGAGGCCTCACGCACCACCTGTACGGGGGCGACGACCGCTACCGCCTGTGCCAAGAGGCCATCCTCGGCATCGGGGGACATCGGATCCTGGCGCGGCTGGGTCACGGCGAGGTAGAGGTCTACCACATGAACGAGGGCCATTCTTCGCTGCTCGGCCTAGCTCTGCTGGAAGGGCAGGTGAAGGCTCGAGGCGACCGTCGCGCCTCTCCTGAGGAGATGGCATGGGTCCGCGACCGGTGCGTATTCACCACCCACACACCCGTGCCTGCAGGCCACGACCGCTTTCATCGAGCCTTGGTCGAGCGTGTGCTGGGGGAGTCCCGGACAGCCCTGCTGGACTCCGCTGGCCTACTGGCGGGCGACATGTTGAACATGACCCGATTGGCGTTCGAGTGCTCTCGATTCGCAAACGGTGTCGCGAGGATTCACCAGTCAGTCTCTCAGGAGATGTTCCCTCGTTACCGTGTGCGAGCCGTCACCAACGGCATACACGCAGTCACTTGGGCCGCCCGCCCGATGCGCGACCTGTTCGACCGCCACATCCCGGAATGGCGAACGGACAGCCTCTACCTGCGCTACGCGACGGCGATTCCCGTTGCCGAGGTGCTCGCCGCCCACTCGGACGCCAAGCAAGCGCTCGTTTGGGAAGTGCATCGCCGAACTGGAGTCCAGCTCAGCCCGGAAGTGCTCACGATCGGATTCGCGAGGCGGGCCACGCCCTACAAGCGGGGCGCGCTGGTGTTCCACAGCTTGGAGCGACTGCGCTGGATCGCGAAGCGAGTGGGCCGTTTCCAACTGGTCTATTCTGGCAAGGCGCACCCGCGAGACGAGGGCGGAAAGCAGATGATCCGGGATGTGCATGAGGCTGCCCGGGCGCTCGGCGCAGACGTGCCGGTGGTCTATGTCGAGAACTATGAAATGGAGCTGGGGAGGATTCTCACGAGCGGATCGGACCTCTGGCTGAACGCCCCAGAGAAGACCCGCGAAGCGTCAGGGACTAGCGGGATGAAGGCCGCACTGAATGGCGTGCCCAGCCTCAGCGTGCTGGACGGCTGGTGGCTCGAGGGTCACGTCGAAGGCGTCACAGGGTGGTCCGCAGCCAACTATCGGGGAGCACTCGACGATCAAGCAAGCGTCGCCCACTCCCTATACGACAAGCTGGAGCGCGTCACGATCCCCCTGTTCTACGAACGCCCCAAGGCCTACGGCGCAGTGATGCGGTCCGCGATCGCGCTCAACGGATCGTTCTTCAACACCCGCAGGATGGTGCTGCAGTACGCATCCCACGCATACGCGCCAAGGGGAAGGGGCGCGACCGCAGCCTGAACGACGTACCGCGATCGGCGGAAAGGCGTAGCGGAATCGTTCACCGTGTCGAAGGAGGACGTGGAGACGTTGACCCGCGCAGCCGGGCAGTACCCTTTCAATGGGGCCCGCCACTGGGCCCTTCTCGGAGTGAACCATGCTGAACCGACGAACCTTCCTCAAGGCCGCTGCCGCCGCCTCGCTCGCACCCGCGTCCAGTCTTAACTGCCTCAAAGCTGCCGCCGCCAAGATCGGCGTTCCGCTTCTCATTACCGATGTCGAGGCCCTAATCCTGCGGGATCCGCCGGAGAAAGGGCCCGAGGGGCGGTTCGTCGCGATGACCCCGCTAGGGCAGACGACCGGCGGCATCGGTCTTTGGGACCGCTTGGAGCGGGCCGAGACCGTGCGGCAGGGCGGCTTTCGGCAGACACTGCTGGTCCGAATCACAACAGACCAAGGGGTCGTCGGCTGGGGCGAGTCCCATGCGGTGATGACTCCCCGCGTTGTCAAGACCGCCCTCACGGACCTTTTCCGACCCATCCTGCTGGGGATGGACGCCCGCCGCATCGAGGCCATCTGGGAAAAGATGTACTCGACGCAGCGCCTCCGGGGCTACGGCACGGGCTGGTTCACGCGCGCCATGGCCGGAGTGGACATCGCGCTCTGGGACATCGTCGGCCGTGCGGCGGCGATGCCCGTGTACCAGCTGTTGGGCGGCAAGTTCCGCGACAGCATTCCGACGTACCAAGGCGTGGGCGGCGGCCCGCCCGAAGAAGTGCGGGAGAACGCGTCCGCGCTGCTCGAGCGCGGCTTCCCGAACCAGAAGATGAGCCTCGCGAAGGGACGCGGGGAGCAAGTCCGCGATGTGAACCGTGTCATCGCCGCTGCGGAAGTGCTGGCCGGCAAGGGCCAGATTCTGGTCGACTCGCTTGCGGGCTACACACTTGCCGAAGCCACCCGGGTGGGCCGCACGCTGGACCAGATCGAGAATCTGGGCTGGTGGGAGGATGTTCTGATGCCGGAGGACTACGGCGGCTACGCCATCCTCGCAGACCGTATGGACACTCCAATCTGCGCCGGCGAGCAGTACTCGAACCGCTTTCAGTTCCGGGATCTCTTCGAGCGCCGCGCCTGCGACATCATCAATCCGGACACGTCCCGCGTCGGGATCACTGAGACGAAACGAATCGCCATCATGGCCGATGCCTACAACATCCTGTTCTCGCCGCACTCCTCGATGGGCTCTGCGCCATACCGAGCCTCGGCCATCCACCTTTGCGCCGCAACGCCCAACGCGGTGATCCTTGAAGGCGGCGAGTCGTACGCGAGGGCATTCGGGAATGCCATCCTCAAGGTGCCGCTCCCCTATAAGCCCGGTAGGGTGGACGTGCCGGACGGGCCAGGTCTTGGATTCGAGTTTGACGAGGAGGAGCTTGCCCGCCTTGTGGTCGGATGAGGTCCGAAGGAGGAGCAAGTGGTGGCCGGTCGAGCTGTGTGGTCCGAGGCTGAGGAGCCGGCTGCGTATGCTGTTGAGAGAATGCGCTCAGTTCGGACTGCCACGCTGACCGCGGCCTTGCTCGCGTCAGTGCTCGGGGTGCCGGGGACGGCGCCCGGCCAGGGCTCCGCATCGAGCGGTGCGGTGGCGCAGCCGAAACGGCCGCTGCCTGAAGGCATCGTAGCCCCTCGGATCGAGTACCGGGACCTCGCCGAGGAATCGGGGCTGCGGGGGGTCGCCGTCTCCGGATCTCCCACGCACAAGAATTTCATCGTGGAGTCCACCGGCACAGGGGCAGCGATCTTCGACTATGACCGAGACGGGCTTGCCGACGTCCTCTTGGTGGGCGCCGACCAGTTCGAGCAGGAGGGTCCGGCCCCACGCCACTTCCTCTATCGGAACTTGGGCGGCCTGAAGTTCGAGGATGTGACACAGAGGGTTGGAATCGAGCACACGGGCTGGGCCCAAGGAGCCTGCGCAGGGGACTTCGACAACGACGGCTTCGAAGACCTCTTCGTGCCCCATTGGGGGCAGAACCGCCTTTACAGGAACGAGTCGGGCAAGCGGTTCAGCGAGGAGGCCGAACAGCGAGGTTTGGGAGAGAGCGGGCGGCGCTGGGGCACGGGCTGCGCCTTCCTTGACTACGACCGCGACGGCGATCTAGACCTGTTCGTGGCGAACTATCTGCGCCTCGACCTGGACAAGACACCCAAACCCGGCGAGGGGGCCGAATGCCGATGGAAGGGAATGCCCGTGCTGTGCGGCCCGCGAGGTCTCCCCGGCGAGTCCATGTCGCTGTACCGCAACGATGGAGCTGGAACCTTCAGCGACGTCTCCGAAGAGGCTGGCGTGCAGACAGAAAAGCTCTATTACGGATTCACGCCGCTGACTGCGGACTTCGACAACGACGGCTGGGTGGACGTGTACGTCTCCTGCGATTCAACAGCAAGCCTCTTCTTCCACAACCAAGAAGGCAAGTTCGAGGAGATCGGCATCATTTCCGGAACCGCCTACAACATGGACGGTCAAGAGCAGGCTGGAATGGGAACTACAGCCGCGGACTTCGACCTTGACGGTGACTTGGACATCTTCAAGACCAATTTCTCCAACGACACGCACACCTTGTACCTCAACGAGGGCATGCAGATGTTCATCGATGAGACGGTGTCGACCGGCCTAGCGGTGAACACGCAGTTCTTGGGATGGGGCACGGCCTTCATCGACATCGATCAAGACGGCTTCCAAGACATATTCGTGGCCAACGGACACGTCTATCCGAGGGTTGACCAAGCCGGAATCGGAGAGACATTCCGCCAGCGCAGACTGGTCTATTGGAACTACGGCCAAGGTAGGTTCCACGACCTCAGTAGCCTGGCCGGACCTGGGATCAACGACTATCGATCGTCACGGGGCATAGCGGTTGGAGACCTAGACCACGATGGAACGCTCGAGATAGTGACGGTGAACATGCACGATGATCCCTCGCTCCTGAAGCAGTTCGCACCCGTCGGCAATGCCCTGTTGGTCGACGCCCGCACTCCAGCAGGCAGGGCGGCCATCGGTGCGCGCATCATCTTGCGAGCAGGCACAACGACCCAAATGCGGGAGGTCCGCAGCGGTGGGTACCACATCTCCCAAAGCGACCTTCCCGTGCACTTCGGCCTTGGCCAGCACCTAAACGCGGAAGTGTCGATCCGCTGGCCCGACGGTTCCGAGTCCGCATTGGGGACGGTTGACGCGAATACGCTTGTGACGGCGCGACAAGGAGACGGGATCACGGCGAAGGAGCGGTTCGAACCACAAGACAGCGCCGAAAGCCCCTGACTCGCGGACACTTCTTGTAGCGGCCCTTCGCTTTCGCAGCGTGGCAGGCCGGGAATCGCCGTGCCGTTACCGCAAACCCTCGCCTCAGGACACTCGCAAGCACTCCGTTGATCGGGCTGGCCGTCATTCTGCTCCTGCACGGTATTCATCGATTGCGGAAGGGTGGGGGAGGAGGGCAAGCAATAGTCGACAGGAGGAAACACGCACATGAGGTTCATCAGCTACCATCACCACGAGATTCAACGCCTTTGGAACTAACTCATCGAGTTGGCTCGGCAGCACAGGGTGGTCATCGACAAGCCGATCGATACGGAAGGCATCAATGATTCCCTCTAGGATCAATAGGCCTGCGAGAATCTCGACCGCATCACGGCGGCAAGCAATTGACACTCGGGATCACCGAGATCCGATCCTCCTCTGTGAGTCTGGCGTGTTCGCTGTGTAACAGCTTGCGCGATCGCTCAAGGGGGATGCCGCCCTTGAAGACCTCGCAGGGTGTCGGTCCCATGCTCCGCGGCCGCGGAACCGGCCGAGCTCGAGTGGGGTCGGTTGAAAGCCGCCCGCACCTCGCCGCGTCGCTCTTGTCCGCTCTAGGCCGGAGGACGGCACCCTCGGCGCAGCCGGGTCCCGCCAGCGCTTCCGTTTCCCGAGCTTGCCTTCGGCAAGAGTATCCGCTCTCTACTTCCGCGTGTCCGTGAACCTGACGCTCCCGATCTTCGTGCAAAGCCTCTCGTTCGGTACGAAGACCGACCCCGGCGAGCCGGTCCCGCGCGCGATCGCGTGAGGGATCGGCAACCACTGCTAGCAGTCGAGTTGCTTGAGCTGTGCGCGCCAATGCCCGCGGGACCCATTCGAGTGTCTGGTACGATGCGCCGGGATGCGACGCTGGCGGCCCGTGGTCACGACAGCAACCTTGCTGATCGGCTCGATTGCCTTCGCTTCCCCAAGCCGTACGACCCATCCTGATGATGCGCGGACATTCACGTTCGACTTCCAAACCGGGCCCCAAGGATTCGTTGGCGGCTTCGCAGACTATCCCCCCGCCCACGCGCCCATCTACGAGCTGACCTCTGACCACCGCAACCTACCGGCTCCGCTGCAGTCACGTTCGGGCCACTTTCTCTCCGGAGTCAACCGGAGTGACGACCTCTTCATGTTCCTCAAGGGATCAATCGGCGGCCTGCAACCCGGAGCGGTCTATGGCGTCACCCTCAGCGTGGAAATCGCCACCGACACGCCGGCGGGATGCTTCGGTGTCGGTGGTGCCCCCGGCGAGAGCGTCTGGATCAAGGCTGGCGTCTCAGCCCTAGAACCGCTTGCCGTCCGCAAGGGCTCCTACCTCCGCATGAACATCGACATCGGGAACCAATCGCGCGGCGGGGGGCAGGCAGTGGTTCTCGGCAATGTCGCCAACTCTAGGAGCTGCGAGCAGTCCCGTCGCTGGGAATTGAAGTCCTTCGAGGACCGGCAAATGCCCGAGACAGTCGCGGTACCTGCCGATGGACGGGTCTGGTTGCTGCTCGGCGCCGACTCGGGATTCGAGGCCCGCACGGACATCTACTTCACGAGAGCATCAGTAACACTCACGCAGGTGGGTGGCGTCGAGCGAGGGGGTTGTGCGGAGAACTACGTGACTGCTCGGGCGATGCGCACTAGGGATGACTTGCCGGCCTTCGTGCGATGCGCGGCGGCCTATGTCCAAGAGCACGGCGAGGAGGAAGCGCGGCGTGCATTCCACGAGGACGTGCGTTGGCAGCACGGGCAAGTCCACGTCTTTGTGCATTCCCTGGAGCCGTCTGGGGACAGCTTGCTGACACGCGTCTTCCCAATGGACCCTTCGCTTGAGGGGACGGTGCAGGGGAGGTCTATCGACGAGTTTGGAACGGACTTCTCGTCCGAACTGCAAAGGCTGCTGTCGTTGGTCGACGAGGGCTGGTTCTACCACGCTCTCATGGAGGCTGCGACGGGAGTGCGGCAGCCAAAGATCTCGTACGTAAAGAAGATCAAATGGAACCGAGCCCGGGCTGCCATCGGTGCGACGTACTATTCCCCCGACTTGCCGGGCACCTGTGCGGCGGACGAAGTGAACGCCACAAACCTGAACAAGGCACCAAGCGCCAAGAAGCTGCAGGCATTCGTCCGCTGTGCGGCGTTGCAGGTCGAGACGCTGGGCTATTTTGCCGGGCCCAGACTGTCTAGGTCTCCCCGCTGGAATCATGGGGCGACCTTCGTATTCGGCGTGAACGCAGAGACAGGTGTGGTGGAGTTCAGTGGCAATGAGAGCATGTTCGCCTTCTCGGGCCGGATCCCAGAGCTGTTCGACGGACGGGATCTGATTCAGGCAACTGCAGTATTCGGAGAGACCTTCTGGTACTACGACATCGCGAATCCGGAGACCGCCAGTATTGAGCCTAGAGTGGCGTTCGTCAAACTCGTGCAGACGCTAGGGGGACGGATCCTCGTCGGTTCGGGCTACAGCCCAACAGCCGTTTCCGCTTCGAAGTAGCGTAGCGGATCAGGTCTCGGGCCACCCAATCTGACTCGCGGAGCGTTCGTCCCAAGACGGAATTGCCCACGGCGAAATCCCGTTCCGACTGTTTGGGATCTCACAACTGGAACAAGGTTAGCTGCGCGGCCTGCGCGTCGCTTACTGGCATCCCTTTCGTGCAGGCGTCGTCCTGTCCCACGCCGCACCATTTCCGCAATGCACTCCTCTTCCCTTCCGTTGCCGACGGCGGCTCGCGTTTGGGGCCTCAGCGGCCCAACCTCACGGATCTCACCGGGCCCACACAACAGCGCATGCCCGAACTTGTCCCTAGGGAATTCCAGGGGACACACTCGGGAGCTATACGATGTATAGGGACTTGCCTCTGATGACTCCAGCTCTCTTCGCCCTCGCATCGATGGTTTTTACAGCGGTCGCCTCGTCAGCCGCAGTGGTCGGCAGCGAATCTGTCGACTATCGGAAGCATGTGCGGCCGATCCTATCCGATGCATGCTTCGCTTGCCATGGACCGGACAGCAACACCCGTCAGGCAGGACTCCGGCTGGACACTCGCGAGGGCATGTTCGGTGATCGGGGCGGGTACCAGCTCGTCGTTCCCGGCAATGCGGCGGAGAGCCGGCTGTACCAGCGAGTGAGCCATCAGGTGGCCGAAGCCCGCATGCCGCCGCCCGGCGCGGAGCGGAGGCCATCGCCGGAGCAGATCGAGGCGATTCGGCAATGGATTGACGAAGGAGCCCACTGGAGTTCCCATTGGGCCTACGAGGCACCTCGCCGGCCGCCTGTCCCAAGAGCCGAGGTCGGCCGTGCCCGGCCGAATGAGATCGATGCCTTTGTCGTCCGGCGCCTTCACGCAAACGGATTGGCACTTGCCCCGGAGGCCGACAAGCGCACGCTCCTGCGCCGCCTCAGCCTTGACCTGACTGGACTGCCCCCGGAACCCTCACAGTTGGACCGCTTTCTGGCAGACCAGTCACCGGACGCATACGAGCGTCAGGTGGACAGGCTGCTGGGCTCGCCGCACTACGGCGAGCAGATGGCCATGCAGTGGCTCGACCTGGCGCGCTACGCAGACACGCACGGGTTTCACATCGACGGCCGACGTGACATGTGGCACTGGCGAGACTGGGTGATTAAGGCGTTCAACGACAACAAGCCCTTCGACGAGTTCACCATCGAGCAATTGGCGGGCGACCTCTTGCCAGACGGCGACACGGATCAGCGGGTCGCTACGGGATTCAACCGCAACCACATGATCAACCACGAGGGCGGAGCGATCCCGGCCGAGTACCACACGGAGTACGTGGTGGACCGCGTGGAGACCGTCTCGACCGTCTGGATGGCGATGACGATGGGCTGCGCCCGGTGCCACGACCACAAGTACGACCCGATCACGCAGCGTGAGTTCTACGAGTTCTACGCGTTCTTCAATTCGGTGGATGAATTCGGGCTGGACGGCGTCAACGGGAATGCCGTCCCGATGCTGCAGCTGCCCGATCCGCAGCAGCGGGAGGATCTCGATGGAATCGATGCTGCAATTCGGTCCGTGCAAGCCGACCTGCCGGCCGAGCGAATTGGGCGACAGATCGCTCAGTGGGAACAGACCGCGATCGAGACCATTCCTAGAGCCAGCCGCGAGGGGCTCGAAGCGCACTACGAAATGGAGGGTGGCTTCTCCGACTCGTCGGGCAACTACAGGCACGGCCGCGTGATGCGCGGCGAACCGCTCTTCGGCACGGCAAACGCCGGGCAGGGCGCGTCCTTCGACGTCGACACCCACGTCGCGTTCCCCAGGACCCGGTCAATCGATGTGTCGAAACCCTTCACGCTGACGTTCTGGATGCGCCACTCGGGACTGGTCGAGAAGTCCCTGCTCCACAAGATGGACGGGCCGGAGACTCAGCGAGGGCTGGCGCTCACGCTGAGCCGGCCGGTCTCGATCCCCGACACGCTGCGGCGGGAGTACGAACTGACCGTTCGGCTGTCCTCGGCACCCGGGAGCGCCGTCGCGGTCAAGCCGACGCACCCGCTGCGCAACCAGCGCGGGGTGGATCCCTCCTACCATGTGGCGATCAGCTACGACGGGTCTGGTCTCGCATCCGGAGTCCGGATACTCCTCAACGGAGAACGGGTTGAGACGGAGGTGCTCGAAGATAACCTCATCGGATCGCCAGATTCGGGGTCCCCACTCGAGATCGGGGCTGGCCGCTTCGGGGGACGCTACACGGGGACTCTGGATGATCTGCGGATCTACTCGCGAGTGCTGGACCGATCCGAGATCAGCACGCTCCACACCCACGAACCGGTGGCAGCGTTGCTCTCAGCCCCGTATGTCGACTGCGAGAGCGTTCTGGCAAGCGCGCCCGAGACGCCAGAGGACGACATCTACGCGCCCAAGCCCGACACCGATGTGACGCGCTGCCGCAGTCGGGCAAGCCGCCTGAGGGAGTACTACCTGACGCATGCTGCGAGCCAGGGGGACCGCGAGCTGTACTCGAAGCTCCAACGGCTGCGCACTGAGCGGGCAGCGCTTCAGGCCCGCGTGGACAACGTGATGGTGATGCGAGAACTGGCGAGCCCGCGCGCAACCTACATGCTGAAGCGCGGGGACTACCGCAACCGCGGCGACCCGGTATCCCCGGCCACCCCGAAGTGGCTGGCACCGTTCCCGGCCGACCAGCCGCGCAACCGCCTCGGAATGGCTAGGTGGCTGGTCAGCTCCGACCACCCTTTGACCGCTCGAGTGGCCGTCAACCACTACTGGCAGCGGTATTTCGGCCGGGGCTTGGTGCAAACGGCGGAGGACTTTGGACGCCAAGGAGACATCCCGACCCACCCGGAGCTCCTGGACTGGCTGGCGGTTGAGTTCGTGAGCAGCGGATGGGACATAAAGGCCCTTCAGAAGAAGATTGTGATGTCTGCCACCTACCGCCAGAGCTCGCGCATGACCGACGAGCACCGAGCATCCGACCCGGAGAACATCCTTCTGGCCCACGGGCCGCGCTTCAGGCTCCAGGCAGAGTCAGTCCGCGACAATGCGCTCGCGGCCGCTGGCCTACTTGACAGGAGAATCGGTGGGCCGAGCGTGTTTCCATACCAGCCCCGCGGGTTGTGGAAAGAGATGGCCTACGGCGACATGTTCACCGCCCAGGTGTACCGCCCCGGATCGGGCGCCGACCTGTACCGGCGGAGCATGTACACCTTTTGGAAGCGCACCATCCCACCTCCCTCCCTCGCGGTGTTCGACGCCCCGGACCGAGAGAAGTGCATCGCCCGACGCTCGCGCACAAACACTCCACTCCAGGCCCTGGTGCTGATGAACGACCCTACTTACGTGGAGGCCGCTCGTGCCCTTGCGGAGCGGATGGTGAACCTCAGCGATGACCCAGCAGGGCGCGTGCTCGCCGGGTACTCTCGCGTGCTGGGACGGGTGCCGACCATGGCAGAATCCGCCGTGCTGACCAACCTCGCAGCCGAGCAGCAGATCCGCTTCGCCGAGAAGCCGGAGCAGGCCGCGCGGCTCTTGGCCGTGGGCGAGTCGCAAGCAGCCGCGTGGGCTGAGCCGTCGGAACTGGCGGCGTGGACGATGGTGGCGAGCAGCATCCTTAACTTGGACGAAGCCATCAGCAAGGAATGAGTGCGCGATGAATCCGGAGCTTGAACGCAAGCTGATCGTTACCCGGCGCCAGTTCTTCGGCCGCTCGGCCGTCGGCATCGGGCCGGCGGCGCTGTCCTTTCTGCTAGGGAGGAAGGGCTTCGCGGCCACCGAAGGCGGTGTTCGCGGCGCTGGTGGCCTTCCCGGCCTGCCCCACTTCGCTCCCCGCGCGAAGCGCGTAATCTACATGTTCCAGTCCGGAGCTCCGTCGCAGATCGACCTCTTCGACCACAAGCCCATGCTGCGCCGCTTCCATGGAGAGGATCTGCCGGACAGCGTTCGCCGAGGCCAACGTATTACGGGCATGACATCGGGCCAAGACCGCCTGCCCGTCGCCGCGTCGATATTCGAGTTCGCGCCGCACGGACAGTCCGCCACGGAACTGAGCGAACTGCTGCCACACACCGCGAAGGTCGTCGACGACATCGCGCTTGTGAAGACCGTGCAGACCGACGCGATCAACCACGATCCGGCGATCACCTTCATCCAGAGCGGATTCCAGCAGCCAGGACGGCCGTCGATCGGATCTTGGGTCAGCTACGGACTCGGGAGCGAAAACCGCGACCTGCCCGGGTTCGTCGTGCTGATCTCGCAGGGCAGCAACTTGAACCAGTCCCAGCCCCTCTTTTCGCGCCTGTGGGGCGCCGGCTTTCTCCCGTCCCGTTATCAGGGCGTGAAGTTCCGGGCCAGCGGCGATCCCGTCCTTTACCTCTCGAACCCTGCCGGCATCGATGCCCCGGCGCGCCGCAGCATGCTGGACGCCGTCTCGGAGATCAATCGCATGCGCTCGCAAGAGTTCGGCGATCCGGAGATCGAGACCCGCATCGCTCAGTATGAGATGGCGTACAGGATGCAGACGTCGGTCCCCGAACTCATGGACCTCTCAACGGAACCGGAGCACGTCTTCAGGCGCTACGGACCGGATTCCCGCAGGCCCGGCACATATGCCGCGAACTGTCTGCTGGCGCGCCGACTGGCAGAGCGTGACGTGCGGTTCGTGCAGGTCTTCCACCGCGGATGGGACCAGCACACCGACCTGCCGAGAGACATCCGCCTGCAGGCCCGGGACACTGACCAAGCGTCGGCCGCACTGATCCTCGACCTCAAGGAGCGCGGCATGCTCGACGACACGCTCGTGATTTGGGGCGGGGAGTTCGGACGGACGGTGTACTGCCAAGGCAAGCTCAGCGAGACCAACTACGGCCGGGACCATCACCCGAGGTGCTTCTCGATGTGGATGGCGGGTGGCGGGATCCGGTCCGGGATCACTCATGGTCTGACAGACGACTATTGCTACAACGTGGTCGAGGACCCGGTCCATGTGCACGACCTGCAAGCAACCGTGCTGCATTGCTTGGGAGTCGACCACAAGCGCCTGACGTTCAAGTACCAAGGCCGACACTTCCGGCTGACGGACGTCCATGGGACGGTGGTCGAGCCACTGTTGGCATAGGCCCGCTGGCCACCTCAGGGAATAAGGAGCATCGGAGATGCGAGGCACACTCCCAAGACGGTCGTTCTTGGCAGCCGCGTCTGCCGCCCCGGCGCTCATCCGGTGCGGGGGCGGCCCACCAAGCCCCCCGCCCGATTTCGAGCCCAACTGGGACTCGCTGCGGACCCATGAAGTTCCGCAATGGTTCGACGACGCCAAGCTGGGCATCTTTGTCCACTGGGGCCTGTATTCCGTACCTGGATGGGCAACGCCCATCGGAGAACTGGGGGAGGTCGACTGGGACAGGTGGTTCACCAACAACCCATACTCGGAGTGGTACCTCAATTCCCTGCGCATCGACGGTTCGCCTACGCAGAACCACCATCGCGAGACGTTCGGTGAAGACTTCGGCTACATGGACTTCGCCCCGCAGTTCAACGAGGCAGTGAGGGCCTGGGATCCGGCCGCGATGGCGGGGCTGTTCCGAGAGGCGGGAGCACGCTACGTCGTGCTGACGACCAAGCACCATGACGGCTTCACCCTGTGGCCCAGCGCAGTGGACAACCCTCATCTGCCGCCCGGGCAGCGCTCCGCTGAGCGCGACATCGTAGGTGAACTCACTGCCGCCGTCCGGACGGCCGGGATGCGAATGGGCTTCTACTACTCGGGAGGCCTCGACTGGAGCTTCAACTCGGAGCCGATCGAGACGGTCCAGCAGGTCTTCTCAACCATCCTGCACACACGTGAGTTCGCCGACTACGCGGACGCGCACTGGCGCGAGCTGATCGCCAGCTACGATCCGACCATCCTGTGGAACGACATCGGCTACCCGGAAGAGTGCGACCTTGCCCAGATCGTTGCAGACTTCTACAACGCCAATCCGGACGGGCTGATCAACAACCGCTTCCAGATAGGCAAGGAAGGGGCGCCGCCGCGACACAAGGACTTCGACACGCCAGAATACGCCAAGATGGACGAGATCACCGAGGACAAGTGGGAAACCTGCCGCGGCCTCGGATTCTCGTTCGGATACAACCGGGTCGAGACGGAAGAGCACACCATCGGCGAGGCCGAACTCATCCACCTGCTCGCGGACATCGTGAGCAAGAACGGCAACCTCCTCCTCAACGCTGGACCGATGGCCGACGGCACGATCCCGGAACTGCAGGCCAGCCGCCTGAGGGCACTGGGCCAGTGGCTCGGCAAGAACGGTGACGCAATCTACGGTACGCGCCCGTGGACTCGGGCGACTGGCGAAACGGCCGAAGGAATACCGGTGCGGTTCACCACCAAAGATGACGCGCTCTACGCAATCGTCTTAGGCCAGCCGAGCGCTTCGGAAGTGCGCCTGGAGATCGGTCCGGAGGGCGAGAGTGCCGATGTGTCGATCGTAGGGGACGACCGCCCTGTCGAAGCATCCTATGCCGATGGGACGCTCGCCCTGAGGATGCCCGACGGCCTGGGCGAAGCGCACGCCCACGCATTCCGTGTCGGCCAGGCGTAGCACATCTGCCGGCGGCAGAGCCGGGTCCGCATAGCGAGACAGGCCGGCCAGCGCGCTTGGCCGTCAGCGGCCGGGATAATCGATGTCCGCGTCCCGCCAAGGGGTCCCGGCGCGGCCGTTGTAGTCGAACACGATTTCTCCCGCACGGAGGGTCATTTCACACCCGATGCGGCGATCGCCGGTGATGCGCCCTCCGAGCACGTCAACGTAGCCAAATTCTCCACTGTCCACCCGAAGCACGGCGATATCCGCCTCGGCGCCGACCGCGATCTGGCCCAGCTCCTGCCGCAGGATCTGGCCGGCAGGGTTCGCAGTCGACCGAAGCACCACCTCGGCCAGTGGCATGCCCATCGCCAAGAACTTTGACATCACGGTGACCATGTCGATCATCGCTCCGTTGTGCGAATTGATGTGCAAGTCCGTTGAGATCGAGTCTGGCCAGAACCCCTGCCGCACCAAGGGCTCGGCGAGCCGGAAGTGAAAGCTCCCGGCACCGTGCCCGACGTCGAACTTGACTCCCCGCCCACGCGCTGCGTCCAAGTACGGGAGCTTCTGTCCGCTCTCGTCCAACAGAGGCGCGGGCCAGCGGTAGAAGTGCGTGCTCATATCGCCGGAACGCAGCCTGTCAAGCACCATGGTTTGGTACGGCCGGTCCGGCAGGAAGTAGCCAAAGTCGACCATCACGGGAACACCCGCGAGCTCCGCGGCCTCGACGGCACGGTCGACCGACTCGAAGTTCGGTTGCCTCCAGTGCGCCGACTTGATCCCGACTACGACGTCGGCGTTCCGCGAGGCCATATCGGCGGTCTCCTCCGGCTGCATGTCGGCCAAGTTCTGCTCCACGTCGTAGTTCACCATGCCCATGCCCACGATGTTCAGCATCGCTAGTACCCGCGTCTTCCTGGCCTTCTCGATGATGCGCTTGCGGAAATCCGGGAACGCCCGCCAACCGACCGTGCCCACGTCGACTGCGGTCGTCACACAGGTGCGGGGGCATGTGGTGTCTGGATCAACGCTTGAACTCGCTTCGTAGGCCGTTCCCACCTGGGGCGTCACATAGAAGTGGGCGTGAATATCGACCAGTCCGGGAGTGACGTAGAGTCCGGAGACATCGATGACCGTGTCGGCCCGGTCGGCGGGAATATCCTGGCCAATCGCCGCGACGAGGTCACCGTCGATCGCCACGTCGCGGACGGCATCAACCCTGTTGCTCGGATCGATAACGTGGCCACCCTTCAGCAGCAATTTGTATGTCTGACCACTGCCCGAGGTGGCGAAGACGGCCACGAGGGCAAAGATGCGGCAACGATCCGGCGAAGCAATCTTCTCGGCCAGGCAGGTGAAGAGGAACGGCACGCCTTGATTGTAGTGGGCACGCTCGGGCCCCCCACCCTACCCTTGGGGACCACGAATCTAGGGGATGCACGGTTGTCCATCCGACACTGGGCACCGGAGGCCTAGATCAGTCTGGATTACCCTTGCACGTGCGATGGCACACTCGCCAGTGAGTCTTGCACGGATCCCGAGCAAGCATTAGGGACCATCCCAACAAGAGCAACGCAATGGCCAGAATGAAGCAAAGCCCGCCCGGCCAGAAAGCGTAACGAGGCCGTCAGCCCAGCCACTGACGAGCAGGGCGCGATTACCCGCCCCACCCGTGGCGCTGGCGGTACAGCTGCCACGGCACAGGCCAGCGCCGGGACCGTGGACGGCCCCTGATCTCTCGAATGTGCCCCGTACCCTAACGGTTGTATCCGCTACCGACGAGAATCTGGCGACCGCTCGTCCGCACTAGCTTGACCAAGCCAACCTTGTTCATCAACTGACCCGAAGCGCGATCCCTGAAGTTGTAGTACCAGAACACCTCGCCGAATAGCGCACCGGCCGCGATCATGTCGCGGCCGTCGAAGAGTTCAGGGATCCTCCCCGAAATCTCCCAACTGGCAGGGCTGCTGCTGAACAACACGAGTCCGCTCGCCACATCCACTCCAAATACGTAGGCCGAGCCGTGGTTCCAGCGGGGAGAAGTCTCAAGAATTGGGGCGGCAAAGAGTCCCGTGTTCGCAACCATGTGCGATGCACAGGTGACAAATTCGCGCAGGTGATCGTCAGTAGGAACGTACTCTAGTTCCATCGCATTTACTTCCGCAGGATCGCAGGCACCCGGGAAGTCAGCCGCATAGAACCCCGCACCGATTGCTGCTCTGTCCCCGTTCCACTCGATTTCAATGACGTAGGAACTCTTGGGTTCATCGAGCCCGGTGGCCGGATTTGTGAATGCATAGTGAATCCAGCCCTCACCCACCAAGGAGAGGATCCGGTGGAGCTCAGCATAGTAGTCCGATCCGAAAGAGTCAAGCGAGACGCCCCACAGCGAACCCTCCCGCGAAGGGTCTGGAGGGAACACATGTGTCGTGGACGTGGCTCCCGATCTTGTGACCTCGTCGACGAAGACATATGTGGGGCCCTCCTTCCAGAGGTGGTCCTCATTGAACGCCCGACGCGCTTCTTCTTCGCCGTGCTCTTTCACGTACTCGGCGGCGCATTGGACGAAGGCTTGCACGTCTTCCAACGAGCGAATCGAACTCGCAACAACCATGTTCTGTTCGCAAGGCGTAGCTGCTTCCATCGGAGCATCATCCAAGTAGTAGCCTGAACCGACGAGCACAGGAACGCCTTGCGAAACGACACGCTTCAGAAATGCTGACTTGCCACCAAACCTGCCAGTCTCGTGATTGAATGCGCGGTAATAGATGTGGGCTTCGCCGAACGTGTGCCCAACGTCGATCATGTTCCGCCCGCCAAACTGGTCGTAACCGGCGTCGCGTCTGCCGAACTCATACAGCGGCTCCCCGTTTACGCGCAATCGGCTGCCCGTCATCAGCTGATTGCCCATCATGTCCAGCACATATACGTAGATGTTTCCGTGCCTCCAGCGTGGGTCTGTTTCCAGTTCATGCTTGGCAAAGTAGCCCTCAGATTCCACAACGAATGCAGCGCAACGCACGAACTGCTCCAGTGTTTCGGGGCTTGGGCGATCCTTCAGGACGCTGGCGGTAACTTCTCCCGCTGCGCACGTCCCAGGCCAGTCTGGCGAGTAGATGCCCGCGCCGATCACCGCAGGGCTTCCCTCCCAGTCAATCTCGATAACGTAGGAAGCCTTGGGAGACGTGACGCCGGTCTCCGGGTTCGTGATCGAGTAATAGGTCCAACCGGCGTCGGCCGATTGCATCATACGGTAGACCTCGTAGAAGAGGTCCGTGCCAAAGTCGTCGATCGCCTCTCCCCACGGCGTTCCTTCCCGAGAGGGATCCGGAGGATACACAAATGTCATCGCCTCCGTGCCTGACTTTGCGAGGCCGTCGACGAACACGTAAATGGAACCGTAGTTCCAGAATTCGTCCTCATGGAATGCATGCCTAGCCTCTTCTGTGCCGTTCGCCTCGACGAATTCCTTGGCGCACTCTACGAATGCTTGGATGTCGCTCTGCGTCCGAATCGCTGCCGCCGAAATCCGTCGATCGCTGCATGCCGTCGGCCCGTGAGCCGTTACCGGTGCGACGGCCCCGAAGAGGATCGACACGGCCAAAACCGCAAGGTGCATCATGGTAGGCAGTCTAACATGGTGCGCGCACGGCTATTGCGCACAATCACGCCTCGTGGAGAGTCATTCAATGCCGGCTCGCCCACTCTAGGGTTGGGGATGGGTGCAGGTGGCGGACAAGAAGGCCCGAGATTGGAACGATCCGTGTGTCCGTCGCGTCTCTCCCGGACATGCCACGCCACCGAAAATCGGGCTCAGTTGGACGGGCTGCGAGGAGGTCGACGCTCCTTGTGCCGTGCCAACGGCTAGGAACGCAAGGCTTGGTGGCCCCGTAAGGTGGATGGGCGGCCAGCGGCCCGATTGCGATTGCACGCTCGGACTGCTCGGCCACGCGGGGAAACGCCGCATCGAACGGCACGTCGGGGGCCAGACGGAGAGTTCGGACCTTATGAACCGCGGAGCCTAGGCCCGGTGCGGGGATTGTTGGGAATGCCCAGCACGGCAATCGCGAGGACCAGAGGAAACGAACGGTCCGCTAGCCTCGGCCCGTTTGAACGACCGACAGCATCGCTACGTCCGTTCTTGTCCGGCGATAGGCCCCGGCACCGGCCTTTCCGGGCTGGTCGGACGTTCCCGCCCTAGGAACCAGCGCACTCCCTCGCTGCCCATAGTAGGTCCCAGGCAGGTCCCGTGCCTTCCGTGCAGCCCAAGTCGCTCGGTGACGGGCCTAACGGTCGAGGTCTCCACTGGTACTGCGGAACTGCGGCTATTCCGAGTACAGATGTGAGGTGCAGATGCCCGACCCGTGGGTTCGCGTAGCTGGCGTTCGCGTGACCCCGAGGAGTGGGAAGCACGCCGGGGACGGCGGTCGAACTCGCCGGTCGTATAGGCAGGAGACCGCTCTCCATACGATCTACGATGGTCATGCGCCGAGACACACGGCGTCGGGCCTAATGAGAAATTCAAGACTGACCACCTTTGTTCTGCTTGGCGCCCTCCCGCTGCTGACGGCTTCGGCAGAAGTGCGCCTGATGGTGGCATACCACTCCCAGACCGGAAACACAGCCCAGATGGCCGAGGCTCTGGCCGAGGGGGCCCGTGCCGCCGGGGCGGAGGCGGAGGTGAAGGAGATTGGCAATGTTACCCAAGCCGATCTGGAGCAATCTGACGCCGTCGCAGTTGGGTCACCCGTGCACATGGGTGACGTTGCTGTGCCGGTGCGCAAGGCGCTGGTCGACTGGGCCTACGGATTCGGCTTCTGGCGCAGCCGGGGGCTCTCCGGGAAGGCGTGTGCCGTATTCGCCACCGGCGGCGCGCCATCGAACGGCAAAGAGTTCACCATGCTGAGCATCGCCCTCAGCCTGATGCAGTACGGAATGGTCCTTGTGACGCCCTATGGCGGCCTCGGGGCTTCCGCCACAACCGGCGTACCCGAATCCGAAAAGGGGGTTGGCGCGCACGAGCTGGAAGAGGCGAGAGAGCTGGGCGGAAGGCTGGCAGAGATTGCGGGTCGGCTCAAGGATTGACTTGCGCGGGCGGCATTGAGTCCGCGCTTCTGGGACCAACGCCACGGAAGGTAATCTTCCCGCGGGCGCGAAGCTCGCCCGGGAGGAGCACGCCGTAAAGAGCCGTCAACGCGGGCGTCGGCACTCCGTTACGCTCGCCCAACTCACAGATTGCGCCAACTTGCTCGCCCAACTCTGACGGGTCGCCCCGCTCAAGGTCGCGATGCATGGAAGCCGTGGTCTGCGCCGGAAGGCCCTTGTAACGCGGGACATGCCGACCCGCAAAGCCTTCCGGAACGCGAGCCCCTTCGGAGCGCGCAACCGCCGCAATCTCATCGCCCACAGTCTCAAGCAGTCGACGCGTCTGGGGAACGTTGACAAGCGTACCGACCGGAGCGCGAGCCGCAGCGCCGACCGACCCAATCGTGCAGACCATCAGGAGCTTCACCCACATCGCTGTCCAAATGTCGTCCGACCCATCGATCGCCATGCCCGGAACCGGCGCCAGCGCGGAAACAAGCCGGTCGACCCGGTCGGAGCGGCCGCCCCGCATCTCACCAACCGTGATGGAGGGCCGGAGCGTCATGTGCACGATGCGCCCCGGCGCCACCCGTTCGGCGAAGATCCGGCTCAGACCTCCCACAACGCAGTCGGCTCCAAGGACCCGGGACAGGGCCGCGGGCGCCCCGACACCATTCTGAAGGGGCACGGCCATCGTCCGCCCCGACAATATCGGCTTGGCCAGATCGGCGGCGGCCTGGACCTGCCCGGCGCGACAGGCGAAGAAGACCACGTCTGGAACGACCGACGGCCGGTTCGGATCCAGCACTTCGGGCGAGGGAAGATGCAGGTCGCCCAGCGGGCTGCGAACGGTAAGTCCGGACTCTCGGAGGCCTCGCGCACTCTCCGGCCTTAGGAGGAATGCGACATCCAAGCCAGCCTCGGCCATACGCGCGCCGAAGTAGCCCCCGACAGCCCCTGCGCCGACAAACACCGCCCTCACGTGCCGACCCCGTCGCCTCGAGACACTCCCGCCGGCAGCCGGCAGCTATACTGAATCACTGGACCATCTCACTGGGAGGTGGTGTAACGGTAACACGGCAGACTCTGGATCTGTTTATCGGGGTTCGAATCCCTGCCTCCCAGCCAGCCTGCCCTCCCGACAATAGCGGTTAGCGGGGAACGTGGCCGCCGTTCGGGCGACTGCGGGCGTCGAACACACTTGTTCACCGGGCCATGGCTTCCCGACGACAGGCCCATCCGCCAACGGCGCGACCTCGGCCAAGAAGGGCCCAGCGGGTGATAGGATGGGACCAGAGCGGGTTTGGCCGGCGTAGCTCAGTTGGTAGAGCATCTGATTTGTAATCAGAGGGTCGGGGGTTCGAGTCCTCTCGCCGGCTCCATCGGGATTGCGGGAGTAACTCAATGGTAGAGTCACAGCCTTCCAAGCTGTTGGTTGCGGGTTCGATTCCCGTCTCCCGCTCCATTTCAATCGCTTGCGCCGGGCCGACGTAGCTCAGCCGGTAGAGCGCGTCCTTGGTAAGGACGAGGTCACGGGTTCGAGTCCCGTCGTCGGCTCCAGCACTAAAGCTAGTCCTCCAGCAATCCCTCCAGCTGGCCACGGACGAAGCCCACCACCAGCCGCTCCCCGCTGATCGTGAGCGGCCTCCGGATCAGGTTGGGATTCTCGGACATCAGCCGCACCGCTTCGGCCCTTGAGGGCGGATTCAGCTTCATCTTCATCTGCCGGTAGACGACATTCCTGGTGTTGAGGAAAGGGATGTGGTTGCGCTCGCCAATGATCGCGTCGATCTGCTCGGCGGACAGGCCCTTGTTCAGGTTGACGAGCTCAAGCTCGGTCCCGCGCTCGGCCAGGAACCTCCTAGCCTTTCGACAGCTCGTTCAATTGGGCTTGTGGTAGAAGCGCACGGAGGCCATGCGGCGCATTGTAGCGCGCTAAGCTACTCCAAGCGTGGAAGGCCCCTCGATTCGCAAGCGCCGTCCGGAGGATCGGGTCCTGCTGGTCGAGAGCGGGCCCAGAGCCCACGCGGAGGACTTGATTGAACGGCTTCGGTCGGAGGTCTGCCCGGAAGGGGCGATCGACCTGTTCACCTGCCTCCCGGACCAGCCGGCGAGCCTAGGCCAGACGAGTCGGGCATGGAGGTCCTACAACGCCCCTACACTCACTGAGCGATGGAAGACCGTGCGCGACCTGCGCAGCGAGCGCCACGGAGTGGTTGCGATCCTGTGTAGCGGCACGCCGATCCTGGCAGGCTGGAAACTGGCCTTAGCCGCGCTGCTGCCCGGCAGAGTCCTTTTGGCAGACCGAGAGCAAGGACTCGTCTGGCTGAGCGCGAAGCGGTGGAGAGAGGCCGCCAGGTTGGTCTCGGCCCGCAGCGGGCTGCGAGACCCGGCCGCCCTCCGGCGGGCGGCCCATGTGGCAGTGCTGCCGTTCGCAGTCTGCTTTCTGCTCGCGTTCGCCGCCAAGGCGCACATTAGCGCCCTTGCGCGGTCGGCGAGTGGGCAGATCGAACCATGACGGCACTCGGCGATGACGCGAGGAGCCTCACAGCTACCATTGGTCATGTGCGGGTTGTCGGTCGGATCCTGATCCCGGCGGCCATCGTTTGCCTGCCGCCGTTGGACGCCTACGTCGGTCCTGGCGCTGGCTTCGCGTTCGTCGGATCCCTCTTCAGCCTGCTGGCGGCCTTCGCGACCGGCGCCGTCGCGATCCTAGCCCTGCCATTTCGGGTCTTGCTGCGATCCTTCCGTGGCTCCCAAGGCTACAAGAAGGCCAAGATTCGCAAACTCATCTTCCTTGGCCTGGACGGCCTTGAACCGGAACTCGTCGACAAGTTCCTCGCCGCGGGCAAGCTCGCCAACTTGGCCCGGTTGCGGGACCTCGGGCGCTACGCCCGCCTGCGGACGACCTTCCCCGCCCTCTCACCCGTAGCCTGGGCGACCTTCGCGACCGGGACCAATCCGGGCAAGCACAACCTGTTCGACTTCCTGAACCGCAACCTGCGGACCTACCTCCCAGAACTCTCCTCCTCAAGTGTCCGTCAGCCGTCGAGGGTCCTTAAGTTGGGCCAATGGCGGCTTCCGCTCAGCAAGCCAGTCGTCGAATTGCGGCGCAAGAGCAGGCCATTCTGGAGTCTTCTCGGCGACGAGATGGTGGGCTCGACCATCTTGCGGGTACCCATCACGTTTCCGCCCGAGCCCTTTCAAGGCCGTTTGCTGTCGGCGATGTGCACTCCGGACCTGCTAGGCACACAGGGGAGCTTCCAGCTGTTCACTACTGACCCGAAGACGGCTCAATTTGAGGAAGCGGGCGTGTGCCACCGCCTGGTTCCGGACGGCGAGACGCTGAAGGGCGAAGTGCGAGGGCCGGCAAACTCCGTCCGCGGTGACGCAGCCGAGCTCCGCATTCCCTTCCGCCTGAGCGTAGACAGGGACGCCGGTCGCGCACGGCTCTCGATTGGCGGCAAGGAACTCGAACTTGAGCCGGATCGGTTCACTCCATGGGTCCGCCTGACTTTCCGCGCAGGGCTTGGCATCAAGCTAACCGGCCTTGCCCAATTCCGGCTGGTCGCCGTCAGCCCTCATGTGCGTCTGTACCTCTCGCCGATCGCAATCGATCCAGAACGCCCTGCCCTGCCCGTCTCGCACCCGTCGTTCTACGCGCCATACCTCGCGAAGCTGCTGGGCGATTTCTCGACACTGGGGCTGGCCGAGGACACTTGGGCGCTGAATGAGCGAGTGCTGGACGAGGACTCCTTTCTGGAACAAGCCGAGCAGCTCTGCGTGGAGCGCGAAGCGATGCTGGAGAGCGCTCTCCAACGCACCAAGCGCGGCGTCGTCGCATGCGTGTTCGACACTCCAGACCGCGTGCAGCACATGTTCTTCCGGTACTTGGAGCCTGACCACCCGGCCCATGCCGCCAACGGCGACTCGTTCGACCGCTACACGCGCTCCATCGAAGACCTGTACGTGCGTATGGACGGCATCGTAGGCAGGACAATGCGCCACGTGGACGACGAGACCGTTCTGTTTGTCCTGTCGGACCACGGCTTCAAGTCCTTCCAGCGCGGCGTGAACCTGAACGCGTGGCTGGCGCAAGAGGGCTATCTAGCCGCCAAGCCGGATGGCAAGGATCCCGGCTACCTGCGAGCCATAGACTGGAGCCGCACGCGCGCCTACAGCTTCGGCTTGGCCGGGATCTACCTCAACCTGCAGGGTCGCGAGTCCCGCGGTCTAGTGAATACTGCAGATGCGGAAGCCCTCCGCGTCGAAATCGCCAGAAAGCTCACCGGGCTCAAGGATCCGGAGCGGGAGACCACTGCTGTCAATCGCGCGTATCCCAAGAGTTCGGTGTATGCCGGGCCGTACACCCGGTCCGCGCCTGACGTCGTGGTCGGATACAGCCCAGGCTACCGCTGCTCATGGGGCGTAGCCCTCGGCAAGGTCGCCGGACCCCTGTTCGAGGACAACACGAAGGCCTGGAGTGGCGACCATTGCGTGGATCCGCCGCTAGTGCCGGGCGTGGTCTTCTGCAACCGTGACTTCAAGGCAGACGACCCCGGCATCGAGGACATGGCTCCCACTGCCCTGCGCCTCTTCGGCCTCGAGCCACCCCCGCACATGGACGGCCGCGACGTTGAGGTCCGGCTCTCGCAGGCATGACCACTCTCCGCCGATCCACTCTCTCACCAGGCATAGGCCTACGCCAGCCGTGCGGCACTGTCCGCGCATCGCACCTGACTCCGCCGAAAGATAAACGACCATGACCCGCCAATCCGCCCAGTGGCTGCTCCCCACGCTCCTGTTCGCTTGCGCGGATCCGCTGCCGCCACAAATGGAGACTGGCTTTAGGTGGCCCGACGGAAAACTCGCCGCAGTCAGCCTCAGTTTTGACGACTCCCGCGACTCTCAGCTGGACGCGGGGATGGCACTCTTGAAACGGCTGGGCGTTCGGGCGACGTTCTACGTTGTTCCGGAGCGGGTCGAGAGCCGCCTTGAGGATTGGCGGCGCCTCGCCCGGGACGGCCATGAGATCGCCAACCACTCGCTGCGCCACCCATGCACGGGAAACTTCCCATGGTCCCGCGACAGGGCCTTGGAGGAGTACACCATTGAGGGCATGCGGGCCGAACTCACCGAGGCAAACCGGCTCCTGAACCAGATGCTGGGGGTGGATCCCGCAACATTCGCATACCCCTGCGGGCAGACATTCGTCGGGCGCGGTCGCGAGACGCGCAGCTACGTCCCGGTCGTCGCGGAGCTATTCTTCGCAGGTCGTGGCTGGCTTGACGAGACGCCCAACGACCCGGTGTTCCACGATCCCGCGCAAGTCTCGGGGATGTCCATGGACGCCAAGGACTTCCCCGAATTGCGCACTTTGGTCGACAGCGTCCGTGATAGCGGCGCATGGCTCGTGCTGGCGGGCCACGACATCGGCGCTGTGGGCCACCAGACGACACGTGTCGAAATGCTCGAAGAGCTGGTGCCGTTCCTCAAGACCGAGGAGACCCGGATCTGGCTTGGCACAGTGGAGCAGGTCGCGCGGTACATTGCGTCGTATCGGGAATCCATCGGCGGAGCGGGCAGCAGGCGCTGAGTCCGGAGGCCGGACTAGGCCGTGATCGGACCAAGAGCGGGCTCCACATGCCCAACAATTGGCACTTGACAGAATGGGGCGCTTCATCAGCGTTGCCCGACTATGGATCAGGACTCTGGTGGGATGGACGAACTATGACTTCGCCATTTCGGATACGACCTGCGGTCTGCTCGCATTCGCACCGATCCCAGCCCTGCTCCCGACTGTCGGCCCCGACGCGCGTGGCTAGGCTTATCGTAGCCCCCGCTGACGCACGCAAACCCAATACATTGGAGTGCAGTCGCTGGGAGACATTGCCCCGGCATGGCCGCATCTGCGCTGATTGGGGTGACCGTGCGATGGGCGCGGCCCTGCAGGCGGGCGCGAGAGGACGCGCGAGAATAACCCGGCATTTTGGGTACGAATCGCGGCAGGTCCGGCCACTGATCCGTCGAGAGTCCACCGTGGATGTCGGGCCAGAGCCGCTCAGGTCGCCGCTGGCCGGACAGACCGGATTGTATGCGGCCTGCGCGATTGTCCCGATCTAGTGTCGTCGTTCCAGTCGGGCAGATTCTTGCCCTTTGTGGTGTTGAGTTCGGACATTCCATGCTTGCTGACCTTGACCCCAGATCGATGCCCCTTCTTGGTGCGGACCGCTTAGATTCGAAGCCCGGTCTTGGTCGTGGTGGCGCGAATGAAGTCTCTTTCGGATCTCTAGGTCCCCAGCGGGCGGCCCGCCCAGTCTCGACCGATGGCACTGAAGAGACGGTGCTCGATCGGGTCCTGTCGCTTCCTCTGTGTCCCTGATCGCCCGGCGGATCTCCGCCGGAGCCTCCCTCTGTCGTCGACCTGCGCGGCGTGCCGCCTCCGGGTCATGCCCGACGGTCATGGACGCAATCTTCGTGCGCAGTTCCTCACCATGCAGTAGCCGCAACCGCGCCCCCGACTGGCCCGCTCAAGGAGCGGCCCGAGCCTGAGCCTGCGTCCTGGCGGGCCGACAAGCCGGGAATCGGGGGGGCATGGCCCTAGTGGCTGTTGGGAATCCCCCCCTCGACCTGCCCTCTCCCGAGCCCTTCCCTGGGGATCCGCTAACAGCCGCTCCCACAACTCCGAGCTGTCAGGCCCAGCGTCCAGTCCGGACTGAACCCGCCGCAAGATGTCCGGAGGGCAAGCGCTGGAGCACAGCCTGCGCACTTCCTCACGTAACCTACCTTCCCGAGCGCCGAGGTTTTCCATCCAATCCCTGCCTTCGTCCGCAAAGGAAGCGTTACACGCCGCCGCAAGCACTTCCCCGAATGCGCGCAGCACGCTGGCCAACCGCCGCGCGGACACCCCGATCGTCTCCCTCTGGGAAGCTAGGCCAGAGTACACACTCACGTGCGCCTCGGACGTCAGCCCGTCGCAACGCCGCAGCATGGGCAGCAGGGGATCATCCGGAAACCGCCGCTCCAGATCGTCGCACAGTGCTCTCACGGAATGGGACCGACGCGGCTCCACCCCTCTCATACTCAACGCGGCTTTGCACAGAAGCTCTCCCGCCATTGCGCTGTCGACCGCTACGGTCGGTTCGCGGCCCCCGCGCACGGCTTGGGGCAGTTCCCAGTAGTCAGCCATGGCGGTCATGGCGAGGCGAATTCTGTTGCGGGCCTGGAGCAGGAGGTCCCATGCATCTGGAATGTTCACGTCATGCCTCTCTGGCCTTGGCAGGGGAACCCCGTGCAGGCATCGCCCGTCCGTCGCCACGGCGTGCTGTATGCCGCAGACGTTGAGCAGCTCCATGGCGCGGGACCGCTTCATCGGGGCCCAGTCGATCTCGCGATCCTCGATGCTGGACGGAAGGCCGTCAAGCGACGGGGGTGTTCCCTCGTACACCAGAGCGAAGTCCCAGTCTGATTCCAAGCCGTGATCCCCGCGCGCTCGGGACCCGAACAGGATCACCGAAACCGGGTCCGGTTGGCCCTGCGCCCAAAGAGTCACCCGCTCCAAGAACTCGCCCGGAACGTTTGCCGGTTGCCCCGCGGCCCGCACGACCCTCAGCCTAGCGCCGGCTAGCCCCCTCGAGGTGGCCCTACCCGCCACTGCAGCAGCAGAGTGCTGAGTCCGCAGGGGCCTCGGCCTTCTGCTCTGGCACCGCGCTGGACCCCGGCATGTGCGCCAGCCACGCTTTCTCCCGCACCCTCTACTGCCGACACAACCCGGAAGGTTGCGGCTCTGCCGCCCCGATCCGCACCTGCGCCTTGGACTGCCCGCGGCCCTGTCGGGGCCGCGCCAGCTAAAGGTCCTCGAGAGAGCACAGCGCGCGCTCGGGCAACTGCAGCAGCGGCGTAGCTCCGTGACGAGGCACTACAGAATCATGGTGACGACGACACCCGGCAGGGAGACAAGTAGGCGCCGATGCGGCAGAGGCACAAGCCGGAGCACACCGCTGCTGACGCTCCCTTCTACAGGCCCGACGTTGCCGGCAATTGCGCGAACCGGGGGACTTCCGGCCCTCAACGCTGGCCCAACGCTTCGAGCAATGTCCCCTTCGGACCTTCCGCACTCAAGTAGTAATCGACGACCGGCTGCAGCCCAAGGGCGGCTGAGTCCGAGAACGGCTCGCCGGAGCTATCCGCGCCGCCGGGGCTTCCCCCTGTGACGGCAATCTCATCCTGACCGGGTTGGGGCACCTCTCTCCAAGTACCCAAGGCAAGTCTCCCGTCGCGGCCTTGCCAATGCCAAACCTTGCCCGACTCGGCTCCAAATGCCAAAGGAGAGGGAGAGAGAACGGCCAGCGAGCCTTGGCTCCGGCCCAGCACCAGCACGGGCTCTGCGGCGCGAACGGCCATCGGCGTGTCTGACAGGCTCGCCGGCGAGCCTGCGTACGGGTGCCGGCATACGTCTCTGTCGCCACCCATCCATACCAGTTCCCCGTAACCAGAGGCACGCATGTCGCCAATACCAGCGAATACGGCCTGGCTCCCCGGACGAGTTCCGGGGCGAGCCGGCCATTCCCACTGGGCGAGCACTTCCTCGTGACGGAGAACGCGCGAGTTAGTGCTTGCGCCAAAACCCTTCGTGCTCCTTATACATAGGCAAACCTGACCCTA
>JAPPMC010000251.1 GCA_028819235.1 Bryobacterales bacterium | reverse complement strand
TGGATGCCACACGAGGGGTGCCGTTGTCAAGTCCCGGTTATGGGGCATGGGCAGGACGCGGCGGCGCAGGTCGGCGTTCCGTGCGTAGCGGTCAAGAGGCGGACCGGCCGCGGCCTGCCCGTGCCACACAAAGGTGCCCGAACAGTCCGTGATGAGAGTGCCGAACGGCGGGGACGGGTTGGGATTCACTTGCCCGCAAGCGAATTTGGCACGCCTGCAAGCATCGAACGAGAGTGACGTGACCCTGGACTTCCGCCACGGACTGCTCCGGGCAGAGACGAGTCTTAGCGGAATCGAATCTGAGACCTCCGCCACCCCGCCACCAGTGCTGCGCGCTTTGGCGGAGGCCTCAGGCGGCACGGCTTCGGCAATGCCAACCACGGGGGGGCAGCCCACCCGGCAGCCAGCAACAGGACTGCTCGGCCGGGTGCGTCGGTTCTCACCGTACACGCTCAAGTGGGCTTGGCCCTCTCGTCGGCCGTGACACTGCTCGTCCGGAACTCTCGGATCGTTCGTTCTGGTGGTCTGTGGATCAAGCTTATACGGGGCTCAGCCGTGGGGCCTGAGCTTGCGGATCAGCAAGTTCTCTTGCTTCAGCCGCAGGATGCGTCTATGCGCGCGGGCCGCGGAGCTGAGGTCGCTGTGACCCACGTCCATTGGTGCCCCGGCGGGTCGTCTCCCTTTCGGTTCAGGTGTCCGGTCACCCTCGCCGTTGTGCGCACCGCGCATCCCAAAGTGGGTGCACGACACGATTTGATTTTCCTCGATTCTCGCTGGTTTTCTGATGGATAGAGCGCTTGGCTCGGTTAGCTTGCGCTTGTATGCGAAGTCCCGCAGCACCAGCAGTTCCGTCTCCGTGAACAGGACCTCGGCGGGCTGTTCCGGGGTTTGCCACCCCAGCATCAGCATCAAGGGCCAAGCGATCACGGCGGCGACGGTCTCTGCCCGCTTGATGCGCTCCCCGGCGTTGTGCTGCAGCTGCTCCACCTTTAAACCCGTCTTCAGCACCCGGTGCCAGTCCTCAATGCGCCAGCGCAGTCGGTACCATTCCATCACGGATTCCCCCGCACACGCGTGATCGGCCACGTTCCGAAACGGTTGCTTCGCTGCGGAACCGTTCACCGCATGCATGCGCGGCGCATCGCGGATAGGGCAGTTCAGGGAGGCTGCGACAAAGCGCCCTTTACTCCCGCGGTGCTGCCCAGACCGCCGACCAGGAGTTTAAACAACTCGGGAGACTCAGTTCCAGCCGTGCCATGGATGCCAGCTGGAACAACCAGCGATCCGTGTCTTGAGTATGCCGCGAACCGACGTAGGCCTTTCCGTAGCCCGGCAGACTCGAGTCCTCGGACAGAACGACTGACGGAGATTCCAGACACTCGCGACACCCGCCAGTTGGGAATCCAGGCGGTCTCTCCAGGGACGGCCTGCGGAATCGACCAAGGATGCTGTCAGCGATGCTCGCGTACCGTTCCCTGGGTCGCGACCCGCCGCCCGCGAGGGGGTCCAGGAACCGCATGCCGACGGTAGACGTACATGGTTGCCACGAGGAAATTCAGCATGCCGCCCACGGCCACGCCTGTTAGCAGCGCGAGTAGTCTGCGGCGGTCGAATCCCGCCACCCATGTGGTCAGCGCTGCGTAGGTCCCGACATTTGCTCCGAGTCCGATCAGGCTGCTCGCTGTGAACTTGGCCCACTGCCGAAGGCGGGGCTGAGTTGGCCGCCCGTTGTAAGTGACACGGCGATTCACCAGCCAGTTCCAGCTGACCGCTGGCCAGAACGAAACCAAGCGGGCTGTTCGGTGCTCGACGCCCAGCGATTGCAACCCTAGGTAGATGGAGACATCGATGACCAGTCCGCTCGCACCCACGAGCCCGAAGCATGCCGCTCGCGTCAGCCCACCGAACCGGTACCGATACAGACGCCCGAGGTGCCGGAGAAAGTCGACTTGCTGGCGCCAGCCCATCTTGCTGGAACCTGCCTGCCGCTTCGCGAACTCGATCGGCACTTCCTTGACTTCCAGCTGCCCACGGACTAAGAGTTCGAGTCCTATTTTGTAGCCAAGCGGGTCCAGTCCCGCTAAGTCCGGCAACGCCCGCCGAGGGATCGCGAAAAAGCCTGACAAAGGATCGGAACAGCTTGCCAGCGGTCGGGCGAGCGCCGTCGCGAGACGCGAGTTCAGCAACCTCCACACGCCCCATCTAGGTCCCACGCTGCCGCCCTCCCCGTAGCGGCTTCCCATCACGATTTCCCGGCCATCGCCAAGCGCCGCAAGCAAGTCCGCGATGCGTTCGGGCGGGTGGGACAGATCGGCATCGAGCACCACTAACCTGTCGTAGCGGGCAAGCTGGAATCCAAGTAGCACCGCAGCGGAGAGATCCCGCGGAGACTGCTTTCGCACTTCCATCCGCACCGGCAGCCGTTCGGCCAGCTGCGCGACGACCCGGTCGCTCCCGTCATCGGAGTCGTCGTCGACTAGCAGCAGCTCCCATGCGGTGCCTCCTCCTGACAGCGCGGCATCGATGCGGGCCGCCAGTGCCGGAATGTTCTGGGCCTCGCGAAGCGTCGGCACAATGATCGAGACCCCCCTGCCGCAGCCACGCTCTGCCCTTGCCCCCGCAGTCACGACCTGAGTTCCTCCCGAGCCGCGATGGAGGGCGGCTCCAAGTAGTCTCTCGGATCATAAGCCTCGCTGATGATTGTGAATCGGGTCCAGCCTTCCCAGATCTGTTGATGTCCCGGTGGAGGGGCGTCCTTGCTGTAAAGGTAGCCGCCAAGTGTGTCAGATCTTCCATGCGAATGGCTGAAGGCGAAGGGCATCAAGTCATTCCTTGCTGCCTTTCTGAGAGCTAGACGGAGAACTGGTTGAGCGCCTGTCGCCAGCCCGCGACGGTTGGCTGCCACTCGGTCTCGATGTTGCGGATCGCCGAGTACAGCAGCTTGCTCGCAGGCATGTCGTTGGGGAAATGCTGAAATGCTGCCTCGTTTTCGGGCTCTTGCACAACCCGCGGTTCAGACTCTCAATGGCGTTGGTAGTGTACCTCAGGCGCCGAATCTCGGGAACGAAGGCGAACATGGGGCTGATCTGCTCCCAGTGATCCCGCCAGATGGCGACGACCGCGCCGTATTGGGCGCCCCAGTGCTGCTCGAACTCGTTCGGCCGGTCGGGGCCGGTAGGTCTCCTTCATGCGTCGAGGTAATTGGAGGCGGTCCTTGCACGAGCACAGGCGGAGCGCGCGCCGCATCGGATGCACGATGCAGGTCTGGACCTGCGCCTCGGGGAACGGGATGCCGATGCCTTGCGGGAAGCCCTTGAGGCGGTCCCACGGCGATCAGGCAATCACGGACGCCGCGGGTATTGAGTTGGTTCACCACATGCAACCAGATGTGCGCCTTCGTAGCGGATGAGCGCCCGCAGGACACTAAGGGCACCGGGCACACCGAATCCAGCAATGGCACTCGTCTGATTATGGGGATGAATTCGGAGCGCCGTCGGGTGGCGTCGAGACGGGGTCCGAGTCAGCCTGCGGTCGGGGGTTCGGCGGGCTTGCGACCTCTACATTTCGGCCTCGGGCGCCTGCAACGGCGCGGGCAGGAGCGGTCGGGCCGCTCCCTGTCGGCCAGCGGTCGCGGCGCCTCCTGCCGCGGACCTGCCACGAGGATGCGCCTCCGTTCCGGGTGCAGCAGCAGGACTGGACCTGCTTGGGTGCGGTAGGCGAGACTGCGCGCCCTGCGTCAGGCCGGTCACTCGATTCCGTTCTCGGGCGGGTGCGTGCCGGGGCTCGCGTACGCGGACTCCGGGCCGAAGAAAGTCCATCCCTCCAGCCAGTTCCATGGGCCGAAGGCACCGATATACTCTGCGCTCGTGTCGAGCCAGCCATCCGACGGCGGCACAGCCGCCGCGCCGACCTGCAGGGCCGCAGCCCCCCAGCGTGGCCTCGGATCCGGTCCCGGCCCCCATCGTACGTTGACCAGTGCCGGATCCTTGTCCAGATGCCGGACGCCAGCGCCGGCACCCTCGAAGATCGCGTGGGAGACGCTGCCGCCTGCCGCCCCGAACGCTCTCCTTGCCCGCTCGTCCTCGAAGCCGAAGCCCGTCCCGAACCCCGTCACGGCGAGGTTGCTGACCGTCCCTGCCGCCTTGCCCCGGAACCGCATGCCGACCTGGCAGCCCCGCGCGTCCCCGCCAGGACCCACCAGGGTGAGGTTGAACAGCCGCGGACCGCCGCCTGGTCCCCGCACCCCTCCCGATCCGGCCCGGTTCGCGTCGATCCCGCAGCCCTCCGCGGTGTCGTCCTGCTGCACGTACAGGTGCTGCACCGCGCCTTGCCAGCCGTCATCCCAGCTCAATCCGTGCCCCCGGGACCCGCTCGCGACACAGTGCCGGCAGCTTACGGTGCCCCCCGCCAAGCGGATCCCGTCGCTCCCGCTGGCGTGGGATTGAACGTGATCGATCCGCGTACCGGCCCCGACGCCGTGCAGGCCGATCCCGGCCCCGTAGGCGCCGCCTCCGGCGAACTCCACCCGCACGTACCGCAGCACCCCGCTGGAGTCAGCCGCCTCGTCTCCCCCGAAGGCACCTCTCGCCTCCGGCTCCACTCCCGCCGCTGCGGAATCCCTCCGCTCCGCGGGCGACCGCCCCAGCACAGCCAGCCCGCCCCAACAGCCCGGCTCGCGCTTCCCGACCGGCGCCTCGCAGCTCAGCACCACCGGCGCGTCCGGCCGGCCCTCCGCCACGATCCTCGCACCCCGCTCCACCACGATCGCCGCCCGCGCACCGCGCGCCAGCACCAGCGCGCCTGCCTCCAGCGTCAGCGTGGACCCCTCCCGCACGAACACCGGGCCCCGCACTACCCGGATCCGGTCCCGCCCCCAGACTGTGTCGGCTAGGATCTCCGTCCCGCTGCCCTCCTGGCCCACTTCCAGCGGCAGCTCAAACGACACGACGAACCCGGCCGCCGCGCGCTTGACGAGTTCAGTCCTGTCCGCACTGCGCAACTCCACGACAAACCGCCACAGCCCCGGCTCGGCCACGCGCCCCGACCAGCGCAGCCGCACCGGCTCCATGGCGGGAATCCGCCCGGTCACCAGCCACGGCCCCGGCGGTCCGCCGGTCGGGCCGGGCTGACGCTCGGGACGCTGCCAGTACCGCCGCTCCCCACTCGCGACATGCTCCAGGTACACCGTGCGGAAGTACTCGCCCCGGTCATCCATCGGATCCATCGCCAGGTAGGCCCTGACCGTGTGCAGCCATGTCGTGTAGCCCAACCGGTCCGTCCAGACCGCCACCGTCGCCGGCGTGGGCGCGTGCAGGGCCGTCTCGTCCCGGCTGCTCCCCTGCCCGCCAGCGACTAGCGGCAGGGCCAACGTCGCGGCCAAGGCCCGCGCGACGCTGCGCGGCTCATTCCTCCGCACGGTAGAACTCCTCTCCGCCCAACCATGTCCACTCCTCCAGCCAGTTGTCCCGACCGAACCCACCCACATAGCCCGCCTCGCTAGACAGCAGCCCCCCGAACGGCGGCGCGGCCGCGTGCTCCGGCACCAGGGCGGCCGACCCGCTGCGCGGCCGCGGGTCCGGGTTCGGCTCCCGACGCACGTTCAGCAGCCGCGGCAGGCGCAGCAGGCTCTCCACGTGCGGCACGGCCTGCGGACTGGCCGCCCCGGCCAGGTTGAGATGGAAGATCGAGTTGGCGACACTGCTGGCGCCGCTCGCAAGGCTTTCCGCGGCAGTTCCCGAGGCGGACACCCCGTGCCCCCGGAACCCCGTCGCGACGACGTTCCTGGCGGTGAAGGCCCCCGCCCCTTCCAGGCGGATCCCCGATCCCGCGTGCTGTCCTGTCCCGAACGGCCCGCCCACCAGCGTCGCATTCCACAGCGCGGGCCCCGCTGCCGGTTCGGGCCCGCCGACCCCGTGCAGCGCGGACGAGTCCGCGTCGACCTGCTGCACGTACAGGTGCTGCAAGGAGCCTTGCCAGCCCGCCTCCCAGAACACACCGCTCTGTCCGGCAGCGCTTGCCACGCACCGGCGGCAGCTCACGCTCCCTCCCCGGAAGTGAAAGCCCTTGCCCTGCGACGCATGCACCTGCACGTTCTCCAGCACAGTGCCGCCCCCCACCTCGGAAAGCAGGATCGCCGCCCCGCCGTCGGCCCCCCCGGCAAACTCCACCCGCACGTACCGCAACTCCCCGCTCGATTCACCGGGAACACCCCGGCCCGGCGACTCTCTGGCATCTCCCTCCCCGCCCGACGCCGCCCCGCCATGCATCTGCAGCCCGCCCCAGCAGCCAGGCTCGCGCTGCCCTACTGGTTGCAGGCACGTCATCACAACCGGCAGCTCGCGACGCCCCCGCGCCCTGCCCTTGCCCCATAAGTCACGAGCGGGGCTCCTGCTGAGACGCGGC
>JAPPMC010000126.1 GCA_028819235.1 Bryobacterales bacterium | reverse complement strand
GGGTCCGGATCCCTATTCAGGGACCCTTCGCAGCCCCATTCTTAACAGACAAGCCGGACTCCTAGCAACACCAGAGTTCTTCAACGTATTCCGCGTGCCCCTTCTTGGGCGTTCCTTCCAAGAGGAGGACCGAGGTGCCCGACGGCCCCACGAATCGACTGCTACGGGGCAGGCATTGGTGCTTGGCAACGGGATCTGGCGCCGGTACTTCGACGCGGACAGCTCGCTTGTAGGTAGTGCTGTCGATCTCTATATCCTCAATACCTCTCGCTCTGGGCCCACCAAGTACATGGTTGTCGGTGCCGCAACGGCACCGGTTCAATTTCCTCCCATCGAGGCCGATTTCCACCTCGGCGGTTCCACCGTGGTCGAATCGATTGACTTCTGGATGCCACAGTTCGTCTCCCCAACTCAGTTGGCCAAGCCAGGCCCGGAGGACTATTGGTTCGACGTGGTTGCGAGATTGCGACCGGGTGTGACCCTCGGGCAGGCCCAAGCGGAAATGGATGTCATTGCCCGTCTCAATGCCGAGCGATTCCCGGAGTCCTACGGCAACCGAGTAATCAGGATCCTACCGTTACGGGAGCACATGGCAGGAGGTTCGCGCAACGGGATCTTGCTCCTACTGCTTGGTACTGCCATTCTCCTGATCATCGCCTGTTCGAATGTGGCGGCACTGCTTCTCGCTCGCGGTGTCGCCCGGCGGAGCGAAATTGCGACACACATCGCACTGGGAGCCCCCTCATGGGTTCTGGTGCGACGATTGCTCACAGAAGCTCTGATCATTGCGACGTGTGCGGGGGTGCTGGGCGTCTTGCTCGCGGCGTGGGCCATCAGCTTGGCGAAACCTTGGACGCCGCCGACCCTTCCGCTGCTCCAAGGGGCCGGAATCAACTTTACTGTCATGGCTTTTGCGCTCACAAGCGTGGTCGCCACCGCCTGCATCGCCGGCCTCGCACCGGCCCTTCGATCCCTCAGGGCCGCCGGATTCGTGGCGATCGGTCTGGACGGACGCGGTGCGACGTTGGGAAGGTTGCAATCCCGCTTGGTGAGTGTCCTTGTCTCGGTCGAAGTCGCGCTCGCCATCGTCCTTCTCGTTGGGACGGGCCTGCTGGTCCGGAGCGCTGTTGAGGCCAGTCAGGTCCAGACCGGGTTCAACCAAGACAACCTGATCACGATGACGATCTCGCTGCCACCAAACAAGTTTGACTGGGCTCACAACGCGGTCTTTGCACGTGAAGTGTTGGAAGAAGTTCGGTCGCTCCCGCAAGTCAGTGCCGCCGCAGCAGTGCACGGCATACCAATGGGATCCGGAAGCTACTTCTCAAGCGGGGAGGGTATCGTCGAAGGATACGCTCCCGCGAACGAGTCCGAGAAACCGAGTTATGGAATTCGCATAGTCAGCCCGGGCTATTTCGCCGCCATGCAAATCCCCTTAGTGGCCGGTCGGCCCTTCGAGGCGCGCGATGAGGAAGGACAGATCGGAGCCGGTCGGAGCGTACTTGTGAGTGAATCCTTTGCGAGGCGCTACTGGAGTGGGCTCGATCCGTTAGGCAGAGGGATCAGCTTTGGTGGGGATTATGCGGGCTGGAAGATGACGGTGATCGGCGTGGCAGGAAATGTACGATACTCGGGACTAGAGATGCGTCCAACTGTTGATATCTACATACCTTTGGGCCTGTTTCCGCAATCGGCAGTCACCTTGATCGCGCGAACAAGAACTGATTCGCTCGATGTGGTGGCGTCAGTCCGCGAACGCATTCGCGACGTGGACCAGCATGCCTTCGTGACGGACATTAAGTCCATGGATGAACTCGTAGCCGAATCGCTAGCTCAGCGCCATGCGGGGACTCTGTTCGTGTCGGTCTTCGGGATTGTCGCCCTAGTATTGGTAGTAGCAGGTGTTTACAGCGTGATTGCGCAGGTAGTTGTGGAGCGTCGGCGCGATCTCGCTATCCGCTCAGCCCTCGGAGCCGTGCCATCTAGAGTGATCGCTACAGCAATGCGGACGGCGTTGCAACCCGCAATCGCCGGCATGTTCCTTGGTGGGTTCGCAGCGTTGGGGACGACTCGCATCCTTACGTCAGTCCTCTTTCAGGTGGACGCCTTCGACATTGTGACGTGGACCGGGGCATTCGCTACTCTTCTCGTTTCCTGTGTCGGAGCTGGGTTTGTTTCTGGGCGACGAGCTGCTCGAATCGATCCAGCCAATGCGCTTCGAAGCGAGTAGTTGCGACCTCTGGGATGCAGCAAGTCTTGCGGACGTACGCGAAGGCCCTCTCCGGCCATGCTGTGTGCAGGCGGCATTCAGCCCGACGGTGAGAACGTGACGAGGCGATCGTACTGGGGGCTAGAGCCGCTGGCACACGTTGAACGGGCGATCTTGCGGGGCAGCGTTCGCGGGGCAATCTTGACCGCCCTGAAGTCTGTGGCTGTTGCCCGCCGCCTAAGTCAGTCCGAGAAGAGCCAGCAGTAGGCGCTTGGCACAGACTGGCCCGACGTGGGTTCGGAACGTCTCGAGAGGCATCGCTCGCACTGAGAGAGATCGGTGAACTGGCCTGGCGAGGCAAAGATGGCATCCCGCAGGGGTCCGACCGCCCCGTTTCAGACGGTGCTGGCCAGGTGCGGGATTCTTCAAGGGCGACAGCCACCCAGTCTTGCGGTGGACCTCGGGCGAGGAGGTGGACACTGGGCTGTCGTAGGAACTGGGGTGCAAGGGCGCGGACCCAATTGATGAGCCTGAGGCCCCCGCAAGCGAAGGCCTATCCTAAGGGCGGGGGGTTGCTTGGCTCAGGGTCTGTCTACGGCGGGCACGTTCTTGATCAGAACCTGCGTTCGCTCTAATCAGAATGGCCAACGTGCGAGGGCCTCTCTTACGAATGACGCCTTGGCGGGCCAATGTGGCTGGGCTGGATTTGCCCTCCGTCCCCTCGTGGCGATGGAGGCGGTGACTGCACCAACCGGCTGAGCTTGGGTCGTAGGGATGTCATGGTAATCGAGACTCAGTGTTGATGCCTCCGTCAAGTTTCGGCAACAACGGGTAATGATGAAAGCCCTGACTCGTAGCTTCCGATCGTTGTGGCAGCAACCGCTCGTGTTCGGTGCTTCCATCGTGACCCTTGCACTGGGTACTGCTGTTTCCTTGGTTGGTGTGAGCTTGCTGGAATCAATCCTCCTTCAACCACTTCCTTATCCTGATCCCGACCGCTTGGTGATGGTATGGAACGTGAGGAGCGACGATCCGAGCCGACGGCTGGCCGTCTCAAGGCGGATGTTCGACGAATCAAGTACTTCTGCCCAGTCATTCGCTCAGCTCGGGGCCGCTCGGGACTGGTCGTTTGTCGTTTCAACTCCCGAAGGTCCTGAACAGTTCTCGGGTGCGCTCGTGAGTGAGGAATTCCTTTCCGTACTTGGAGCACGACTGGCGGTCGGCAGGCTATTCACGACAGAAGATCATATCGGTGATATCCCGACTACAGCAATCCTCAGTCATCGGCTTTGGCTGGATCTATTCGGAGGCGATCGAAGTGCTATCGGAGCTTCCATCGTTTTGGACCGGCGTCCGTTCACGATCGTTGGAATTCTTGAAGACAGCTTCTCGATACTGCCATGGCCGCAGATTGATATCTGGGTTCCGTTAAACCTTGATCCAGATCAAGAGGCATTCCCCGATCGAGGAAATCTCTGGGTTATCGGTCGGCTCAGTACCAAAGCCTCGCTTGACGAAGCCGAAGCTGAAATGGACTTGTTTGCCACCCGCGTCGCCCAGTTCGCACGGGCAGCGAACAAGGGACTCGAGGCACGTGTCGTACCCCTCCACGAGCAGTTTGTGGGTGGCTCGAGATCCTCGCTGCTTGCTGTGTGGGCTGCCACGGTACTCGTGTTGTTGATTGGCTGCTGCAATGTTGTCGGATTGCTCGTCGCCCGGTGGCTCTCCCAGCGAAGGGAGTTTGCTATCCGGGCCGCCGCAGGAGCCACGCCGTCCCAATTAGTGCAGGGGATCGCGTTCGACGTATTCTGGATCGTCGTTTTCGGAGCCGGAACGGGTCTTCTGCTGTCCGCAGTCCTGATCGATCTCATCGTAGCTTTGAACCCGACCCTGTTTCCTCGGATGCAAGAAGTCGGAGTAAATTGGGCCGGCGCGTCCTTTACCGTGATCCTGTGCATGACTGCGATCGTTGGCGTCGGGCTGCCCAGCATATTGCGGACCGTGAGACTTCGAGTTGCGGAAGGACTCAAACTCCAGCGATCGGAGAGCGCGAGTCCAGGCCGCAAGTGGCGTGGCCTAGACACGTTGATCGCATTGGAGGCCGCTCTCGCATTCGCTATGGTCACCGCGACTCTACTGATGCTTCAGACCGTGTCCCGTATGCAATCATTCGATCTGGGATTCAACACTTCGGGTGTGCTCACCGCACGCCTTCCGTTTTCCTTCTCGGACTATCCAACGGCGGACAAGCTGCGAACCCACTATAGGGCCCTCATCGCCGGTCTGTCCGCACAACCCGGCGTGAGCCATGTCGGAGCCAGCACGGCTCTGCCCCTGAGCGGGGTTCGCGAGACAGTTCCAGTTTCCGTAGACAACGCTGATCCGACCAGCGTTCCGTACGCACAAGTCAGTGCTGGGTATTTCGCAGCGATGGAAGTCGGACTACTACGGGGCCGCGAGTTCACGGACGCGGACGACAGCAGGAGTCTCCCGGTCGCTATCGTGGATGCTTCATTCGCGCAGTACCACTTTGGAGACGACGACGCCATCGGCAGGCTAGTCGCAGTCGGGAACGCACCGAGGACCAATTGCGAAATCGTAGGCGTGGTCAGTAATGTTCGGCAATTAGGGCCGCGGAGTATTCACGAACCCATGGTCTATTTTCCCTTTCTGCAGCGGACTCGATGGAGCTCGTTCGTTGTCTTGAGAGCGAGGTCCTCTGGAACTGCTCTCCTATCCGATCCCCTCCGCCATGCTACCGCGTCAGTTTTCGGTTGGGCTGACGAGCGTTCAGGACTGCGGATCAGTCTCGAGAGGGGATGCCAGAGACTCGTCGGGAGGACTCTTGGCGTCGGTTTCCCAGGCTCGGATCCGGCGTCGCAGGTGAGAGTCGCGCCTGGGGCGATCTAGGGCGGCAGCGCTCCAGTCTACGCCCGATGCGGCGAGTTCGGCGAAGGCGCGGGGCAGGTCCTCGAGGGTCCCGCTGAGGATCTTGACGTACTCCGGGTCGAGCAGGTTGGCCGTCAGGGCGGCTTGCGCGGGCTGGTCCTGCATGTCCCGGCCGAGGTTGGCGTGCCCCACGCGCCGTCGCAGACTGCGCTTGGTTTTGGCGAAGGAGTGCTCGGAAGGGTTGTTGGTGCGCTCGACGACCGCCACGATGCGTCCGCATTCGTCGTGTGCGACGGGATGCCCGAAGAGCTGGTCGCGATAGCGGTCCAGATAGCGGAGCACGATGGATTCCGGCGACGTGTCCGCCTGCGCCTTGTCGGCCTGCTGGACGCGCTGGCGGAGCTTCTTGCGGAATCGGGTGACCCGGCTGGCGAGCGATTCCAGCAGCTTGACGCTGTCGGAGGGCGAGGGATGCGGGCCGGGCTGCCGCCCGCGCAATTCGTTGTGGCTCAGGCGCAGGACACCGCGGAGTTCGCCGAAAAGCTCATGGCGGCTTTGGATGCGGGCGGCGGTGGCGGACAGGCCAAGGCTGCCCCAGAACAGTGGCTGCAGCAGGTCGCGGACCTGCCCGAGCGTGCTCTGCTCGAGCTGCGAGCGCGGACGGGGCAGGCGTTTGCGGGCCATCTCGTCGAACTGCAGGCAGCGCTGGTAGAGGTTCCAGTGGGTTAGGGCGAAGGGATAGGGGGGTTGCTTGCGGCCGTCGCCCTGCAGGGTCCACAGCAGCAGGGCCGGCAGATCCAGCTGGCGGGCGTCGGCTGCGGGCTGGCGGGACTGGTCCCTGAGCGGTCGCAGCAGGCTGCGCAGTCCGCTGCGGATGCCCAGCTGGGTGAGGGTGCGGTTGAGGGCGGCGTGGTCGGCATCGAGCAGCTTGCGGCCGATGGCGGCAAGCAGATGGAAGTGGCACACGAGGTCGGCAGTGCCGGGCGGAAGGCAGCTGGCGACAGCCTTGCCGATGGCGCTGCCGAGGTCGCGCATGGTGGCGACCGGCAGGCCGAAAGCGGCCAGGGTCTGATCGATGGCCGGGCACAGTTCGGCGGCATTCTCGGAACGGATGCGGACGGCGTGCAGCACCCAGTCGCGCCAACCGTCGAGGCACACGAAGAGTCCGCCCCGGCCCTGGTCGCAGGTGGCGTCGAGGTGCAGGGGATAGCCGTGCGCCATGGCGGCGCGCAGGGCGGGGGCGCGGTGCAGGTGCAGGGCCTGCAGCAGTTGCAGGAAGCGGTCGCAGATGGCGGACAGGGAGCC
>JAPPMC010000267.1 GCA_028819235.1 Bryobacterales bacterium | reverse complement strand
AGGGTCAGGTTTGCCTATGTATAAGGAGCACGAAGGGTTTTGGCGCAAGCACGAGCTACGGCGCGACCGACGAGCTCGGGGGACGGGCGGTGGAGAACGTTGCCAGCGTCCATGACTTCCACGCGACAATGCTGCACCTGCTGGGGCTCGACCACGAGCGGGTCGCGTGGTACCACAACGGCATCAATCGGCGGCTCACCGACGTCCACGGGAGGGTGATCCGAGAAATCCTCGCCTGAGGGGCGGGCTTGGGGCGGCCGCATGCTGGACGGAATCCGGGTAGTCGATTTCTCGCAGAACATCGCCGGACCGCAGGCCACCATGGCGCTGGCGGACTTGGGCGCCGAAGTCGTCAAGGTCGAGCCGCCCGGAGGAGATCCGGCCCGCAGGTGGGGCCCGCCGTTCTGGGATGGAGACGCTCCAATCTTTCTGGCCTTCAACCGCAACAAGCGGAGCATCGTGGTGGACCTCAAGTCGTCCGAGGGACGCGAGATCGCCCGTCGGCTCGTGGCAGGCGCCGACGTGGTCGTGCAGGCCTTCCGAAAGGGCGTGATCGAGCGCATGGGGCTAGACTACGAGACCGTTCGGAGGCAGCGTCCGAAGATCGTGTACGCATCGGTCACGGGCTATGGAGCCGAGGGCCCCTATGCCGAGACGCCCGGCTACGACCCCCTGATGCAGGCCTACAGCGGCCTGATGTCGATCACAGGGTCGGTTGACGGCCCGCCCGTGCGCGTGGGCGGCTCGATAGTGGACATCGGCTCCGGCTACTTGCTTGCCCTCGGAGTGCTCGCCGCCCTCCGAAAGCGCGACTTGGAGGGGAAGGGCTCCCTGGTCGAGTGTTCTCTGCTGGATACGTCACTTGGATGGGTCGGCTACCACATGATGACCTATCTGGCCAGCGGCACGGTCCCCAGACGAATGGGCACCGGTCTGGCAATGATCGCCCCCTATGAGGCGTTCCCGACGAGTGACGGAGAACTGATGATCTGCGGCGGCAACGACGGCATTTTTTGTCGGCTCTGCGTAGCTCTCGGCATTCCCGACAGTGCCGATGACGACCGATTCGCCGACAACGCCTCGCGAGTGCGGAACGCTGACGCGCTGCGGGAACTGCTCTCGCAGCACACGCAAGGCCACACCACGGACGAGTTGGACCGGTTGCTCAAGGCCCACCGCGTGCCTTGCTCTCCGATCCTGAGCATCGACCAGGTGGTGGACGACCCCCAAGTCCGGGCAAACCGAATCTTCGATCCCGTTCCGCATCCGCGAATCGAAGGCTACCGCGACCTGAAGCTGCCGGTGCGCCTTGACGGCGTTCGGCCCGGGCTGCGCCGTCTCCCCCCAAAGGCCGGAGAGCACACGGAGGAGATCTTGGAAGAGCTCGGCTTCAGTGAGCCCGAGATCCGAGCCTATTCACCGTCGCTCCCGGGCCGGCCCTGACGGGCTCTCGCGACCGCGGTTTCGGGCGGCCGGGGATCCACACCGCAGCCGGTTTCCCGGCAGGACTCTCCAATCTCGGCCAATGGCAGCTGCTGCAACCAAGGGGTCTTCCCGCCGAGCGGAGGCTGGCAACGCGCTCCTTGTCGCCGCTAGTTCTCGTCGCGGGGCCGTTGGCTGGAAGTGCCGTCGACCGGAGAGGCCGCGCCAAGGCGGCCACCAGGCTTGGCAGGGCTCTCTTCGGACGGGGGCCGCTCGAGCGCCGAAGGGCTGGGGACTTGGGCGTCGGGGGAGAGATGTGTCCGGCCTTGGATTGCGAATACGAGGATCGCCATCACGGCCCCTTGGATCAGAGTCAGGAGACCGATTGCCCAGCGGATCGTTGCGAGGCTACTCTCGACCGAGTCGAAGCGGGACGTCCATACGCGCTCCATCGAATCGAGCCGGGCCAACATCTCCTCTCGGTGGTCCCGGAGGCTGCCCCGAACTTCCTCCTTGAACGATCGCAGCTCCTCGCGAAGCGGTTCAACCATAGCTGTGACGTTTCGGCCTGCGATTGCTCGGATGCTCTGCGTCGCCTTGAATGCGAGTGATTCATCCACGCCCTTCGCCCTAAGTGCATCGAAGACCGCCGTCTCATCTGCGGACAGCTGCGGCAATTGCTGGGCGGCCACCGACCGCTTCCCAATCTTGTCCATTCTCTGCCTCTGTCGGTTCGTGCTATCTCCAGCATCTCATATTTCATAATACCGTGTCACGTGGTCGCCTTCATTGCTTATATTTAAGCTTACCTTTATTATGGATAGCATCTCGTCGGATCATTGCGTCTGAGTTCGGGCCCCGTTCCAGCTCGAAGGCATGCCTTCCAAATCGCAGAGTCATGAACAGGGACGGCGGGCCGCAACGTCCGAGAACCAGTGTCCACCGTTCGCGTTGGTCCGGGCGACGTCGGCAGGTTGTCCGCGGGCACTCTGCCGATGCGTGATGTCGCCGATGGGCGGCCGGTTCTCGCCATCGGCATTGGCCCGGTGGCACCAGTCTAGGTACCGGAAGCGAGGCGATGACCACCGCTGCGCGTCGGCCGACTGGCCAATCCGCCCGGTTCCGTCGGCGCCGGGGTGCAAGATGCTGGCGGTGGACCCTTGGCCATGGGGCGCTACGGCGTTGTGCGGACGCCGACCGCTCCGAAGAAGACCGCGGAGAAGTGTGGTCCGAACTGCTCTGGAGCTGTCCAATTGCCGATCCTAGCCGCCCGACCGTACAACCAGCGCCTAGGAGGAACGCGGCGTCCGGCTGTCAATGAGGCCTATCGCTGACGGCAGTGACCCGATTCAGCATGGGGCCGGACCCGGCCACGCCTGACAAACAACTAGAATGGCTGCGGATTGCCACGATTGCGGCAGGTGCTCTCCGTGTCGGCGTACGCCGCGTCGCTGCTCGCGCTCTTGGCGCTTTGCTTCTGGCTCACATCGCTCGACTTCGGGGACTTTCGGCCCGAGAGCCCGGCCGCCACCTACGTGTTGTGGGGCCTTTCCACCTGCGTAGTAGTGGGTGCGATTGCGCTCGGGTTCCTGCTGTTCCGGAACCTGCTCAAGCTATACATCGAGCGGCGAGCCAACGTGATCGGCTCGCGCCTGAAGACCAAGCTCGTGGCGGGAGTATTGGCCTTGGGCCTCGCACCCATTGCCCTGCACGTGTACTTCTCGATCGCCCTGCTGAACCGGAACTTTGACAAGTGGTTCTCTCAGCCCACCGTAGACGTACTCCGGTCGGCCGAACGGCTTGTCGACAGCACGACCGCTCGCTCGGCCGACGACCTGCGGAATATCGCCGGCAGGCTGGTCGCAGGTGAAGGCGCGCCTGCTCAGTTGGAAGACCTGCAAGAACTGCTTGCGGCAGCGGGAGTCGATTACGCCGCTCTGAGCCGGGCGGGCCGGTCTGGGGCTCCGTTGGAGGCTGTCGTGGGTGCCAGGCCTTCCGACGGTCTCCGCGAGCTGTTGGCGGACGTGCCTCCCACGGGGATGCAAGGTCTGTTCGATGGCTGGCTATATGCGGCCGTGCCCCTTCCCAACTCGGCCGGACTGCTGGCCATGGCCCGGCGACTGTCTCCGGCGGATCTAGACGATCTTGCCTTCATGCGGGCCAGAGTCGCCGAGTGGCAGCAGCTTGAAGCCGCCCGTCCGATCATGTGGCGCACGCACGCCTACATCCTTGCGCTCATCACCATATTCATGCTGTTCTTCGCAGTCTGGCTTGCGCAGTTCGCGTCCAGGCAGATCACTCGCCCGGTTGAGGCCCTGGTGACGGCGGCGGGCGAGCTGGAGGGGGGCCACCTTGATTACCGCGTCCAGACGCGCGCCATGGACGAGTTGGGCGCGCTGGTCGAGGCCTTCAACCGAATGGGGCAGGCACTGGAGGCCAAGACCGCAGAGCTGCGCCGGAGCAACCGTGACCTTGAGGTCGCGAACGCGGAACTCGACGAGCGTCGTCGGCTCATCAACGCGATCTTGGAGAGCATCACGTCGGCGGTGATCTCGGTGGACGAGAGCGGTCGCATTCAGCGCTTCAACAGCGCGGCCCGCAGCTTCGCAGCGCCTGCCGGCCTGGCGGAGATGCAACGCATCACGGAGCTGTTCGAGGGCTCGGACCGGGCTGCCTTGGGACGCATGCTGGGAAGTGCGGGGAGGACCGGCGTGGCGGCGGCCGAGTTCGAGGTCGAGCGTGGTGGCCGCCGCCGGCACATCGGCGTGACGGTCTCTTCCCTGGACTCCGGCGACACCCAGTCTGGGCTGGTTGTGGTGTTGGAGGACAACACGGACTTGATGCGGGCACAGCGCTCGGAGGCGTGGCAGGAGGTGGCCCAGCGTCTCGCACATGAAATCAAGAACCCCCTGACCCCGATCGCACTTGCCGCCGGGCGCATCGAGCGCCTGCTCGCGACGCTGCAGAACGAGACCGTTCCCCGGGAGCGGCAAGAGCTTTGCCGGAGGCTGCGCGGACTTACGCGAACGATAGAAGGGGAAGTACGGTCGCTTAGCACTCTCGTTGGCAGCTTCTCGGACGTGGCCGGGTTCCCCGCACTGCATCCGGAGGACGCGGATGTCAACGCCGTTGTGAGGGAAGCCGTAAGCGTCTTCAGGGGGCGCCTAGGCGACACTCGCCTCAGGCTTGCCCTTGAGCCGGGAGTCGCCATCGCGAAGATCGACCGGGACGCCCTCAAGCGAGCCGTGGTGAACTTGGTGGACAACGCCGCGGATGCGCTGCACGGGAGCCTGGTGCGGGAGATTGTCGTGAGCACCCGCCGCAATCCCCAACGTGGGTTCTTGGAACTGGCTGTCAGCGACTCCGGCCCCGGCATCTCTCGAGAGGACAAGGCAAGGCTGTTCCTGCCTCATTTCTCCACGAAGGATCGGGGCACTGGCCTGGGTCTCCCGATCGTCCGGAGCGTAGTGCACGAACATCAGGGCACCATACGAGTGGAGGACAACCAGCCCGCCGGCACACGGTTCGTGATCGAGCTGCCCGCGGCGTCGCAGCCCGTGCTCGCGGGGACGGTGGCATGAGCGCGCCGAGCTCAGGGCGCATCCTCGTCGTGGACGACGAGGCCGCCATCCGCGAGACGCTAGCCGGTGTGCTTGAGGATGAGGGCTACAGGGTTGAGACGGCCGAGAGCGGGGAGCGCTGCTTGGAGATCCTCGCCGGCAGGTCGTACGCGGTCGTGCTTCTGGACATCTGGCTGCCGGGCATCGACGGCTTGGAGACTCTCGCGAGGATCGCTGACATTGAGGCGAGGCGTCGTCCAGTCGTGCTGATGATCTCGGGACATGGCAACATCGCTACCGCAGTGCGGGCCACGAAGTTGGGAGCCCATGACTTCCTTGAGAAGCCGCTCTCGGTTCCCAGAGTCTCGGTCGCCGTGCGGAATGCAGCTGAACGCCACCAGCTTCTCGCGCAGAACGCCGCACTCCGCGATGAGGTGGGGCACCGGCACCGCATCCTCGGCGACAGCGTCCCGATCAAGGCAGTGCGCAAGCAGATTGAATTGATGGCCCCTACCAATGGGCGTGTCCTGATTCTTGGGGAGAGCGGCACTGGCAAGGAGTTGATGGCCCACGCCATCCACGCGCGGAGCGACCGTCGGTCCGGGCCGTTCGTGGCCGTGAACTGCGCAACGATCCCGGAAGATCTGATCGAGAGCGAGCTCTTCGGCCATCTCGCTGGCGCATTCCCGGGTGCAAAGAAGGACAAGATTGGGAAGTTCCAGCTTGCGGATGGTGGGACGCTGTTCTTGGACGAGGTCGGCGACATGAGCCTGAAGACTCAGGCCAAGGTCCTGCGCTGGATTGAGGAGCAGCGATTCGAGCCTGTTGGGTCGGTGCGGACTGTGCAGGTGGACGTGCGCGTCATCGCGTCCACCAACAAGAACCTCGAGGACGAGATCGCTCGGGGAAACTTTCGTGAGGACCTGTTCTACAGGCTGAACGTTGTGCCCTTCCACATCCCTCCTCTGCGAGAGCGCATCGAGGACGTTCCCGTGCTGGCGCGCGAGTTCCTAAGCGAATTCTTGAAGTCCTACGGCCGAAAACCCACCAAGCGGCTGCGGCCGTCAGCGCTCGCCGCATTGGCTGCCCACTCTTGGCCGGGCAATGTCCGAGAGCTGCGCAACCAGATGGAACGGATTGCGATCCTGCATTCTGGCGAGGAGGTCGATGCCGAGGATCTGCGGAGGGCCAGCTTTGGGGCCTCCTCGGGCCAAGCGCCCATGCGGGTCTTCGCCAGTCTGCGCGATGCTCGCTTAGCGTACGAGAAAGAGTATGTGGAGCGCACCCTGAGTGCTGTGAACGGCAATGTCACGCGAGCAGCCAAGGTTCTGGGAATGGAGCGCAGCAACCTGCACCGAAAGATGCGGGCGCTCGGGATTCGCCGGCGTGGGAAGACCGCCTGACGGCTGTCTCGTGCCCACTGACGGACCTGCCTGCTGCGAGACTGATCCCCGCACTAGCGA
>JAPPMC010000180.1 GCA_028819235.1 Bryobacterales bacterium | reverse complement strand
GCCACACGAGGGGTGCCGTTGTCAAGTCCCGCTTATGGGGCATGGGCAGGCCGCGCCACGTCCGGGTGGGGGGTCTTGCGCAGCCGCTCGGTCCCTGCGAATCAACCTGTACTCGCGGGGGCCCGGAAGGCAGCGGCGCACGGGCGTCCAGCAAAGCTGTTCGCAGACGTTGCACAACTCGTGACGGATGATCCTGCAGGGGTGCCGAACGGGGTGAATTGGCCACGACCGGCCGGTAGGGACAGCGATGCAGTCGAGAAGTCGGGCCACTACACCGTCCGGACGTGGGAACGGACGCAGAAGGGCTATTGAGGGGAGGCAGCCTTGAGGCAGGTAGAGGGCGCCCCTGGGCATACGGCGGGTGCGATTGAATCAGAGTCCGCAACGGCTCACGGATGGCTCCCGACACCGCCCGCCGACGCCAGCCAATCGGCATCCAGACATTTCGCAATATCCGCGAGGACGATTGCCCCTACCTGGACGCACGGAAGCTGACATCGAATTGTCGGTAGGGGGTTGCCCGCATAGCCAAGCCTGATCTTGGATGGCGTGCGACTCTTAATTCTAGGACGTTCTGAAGCGGAACCTAGCCACAGGTGGAGTGCTTGAGGGCCCGCTAACTTCATCATCCTTCATCGGTAGCGAGTCACATGCGACCGAGCGACAGCGGTCGCCAGTGCTCGGCACGGTCGCCGACGAGCCCGATCGGCTCTGTCCCACTGGTGCGCTGTGCGGATGGGCCATTTCGCGTCGGCCTGAAATCGGTGCGGCGCACCGCACGTCCCGCCCCCTCGCCCTGCGATCCTGGGGGACACGCCGATTCAGGCGATCGGCCGCCCGCCACACTCTTGCGCGAGAACCCATTCGACAACCCTCTCACACAGCTGGAGTGCCTGCCGTGCAGCCCAAGGCATTGCGCGGTGCAGAGCGGGAGACGGAAGACCGCGCCTAGCCTGCCACTAGCGAAGCTGGGCTGCTGGCCGAGATCCTGGTCAGCGATTGGTTCGCCAGGCAAGGAACTGTATGCCGTGATCCTTCGAGGCCTGCGAACGCATCGCGGTGGAGGACGGCAATCTGAGCGTGCGGTCACTGCACGAAGAACTCGGGCGGGCAGATCCGGCGAATTGGGCCTCGGCGTGCGGGAGTGGAAGCGTGCCCGGGCGGAGCAGCCTCCCGCAGGCGCACCCACGCGGGGCCGTCAGCGAACGGGGCAAGAGCTGGCCTGCAGATATGAGCCTTGACCTTAGGCCAGTCCAAGAGGCGTCTGGAGGCCGGGCGGCGGGCGTTGCAGGAGGCGCGGGCCGAGGCGGACTTCCGGGAGACCACTGCCCGTTTGCCGGGAGAGCCCGAGGCCCTGCGGGCACTGGTAGAGACGCTGTCGTCCCTTCTGCAGCCCGGCCGTGCCGTCAGCCGAGGAGGCGTAGCAGGGTAACGAGCAGGGCCAGCAGCGTGAAACCGACGCCCATCATCCAGCGCAGCGAAGCGAGCTGGCTGTTCTGGGCGTCAAGCTTGGTGTTCTGGGTTTCCAGCTTGGTTTCCAGCTGGGTGTTCTGGGCTTCGAGCTTGGACTCGAAGCGTGCGATGAGATTGGCTGCGGCCATGTTGCGGAGTCCCTCCATTGCATTGTAGGCGTCCTCGGGGCTGAGGTCTTTCCTTGTGAGGGCGTGCAGGACCGCGAGTGAGTCGGCATCAGCGGGAGGTGTGGATGTGGGCATCAGGACATTTCAATGGTAGGCAGGTCGAACAGCCCGCGGTCAGGGGGCCTGGTCAGGCAGACGTCGAGCTTGCGCAGCGGGCGGACCTCGGCCTGCGGGTCGCGCTCGGCGACAGGCTCCATGTAGGAGCCCATGAGGAAGATGCGGCGCGTCCTGAGCTTGCACTGGCACGCCCGCTAGGCGGACTGCAGCCGACTGCGGAGGGCCCTCAGATGCTCGAGCTTGGCGTTCAGCGCGGCTATGTGCCCCGTGCATGGGCATGCGGACAGGCCAGCGCACCAATAGGGAATCCGCACTTGGAGCGCCCACTGTCTTCGCTAGGAAACCGCGAGGTGGTGGAGGCGCACCTGCCCTGTGGCGGCCTCGTGACGGTCTGTCGTGTTGAGGGCCTTACGCCCGCAGCGCGAGACCTCTGAATCCGGCGAAAGCCCCATTCTTGTCAGCGGCGCCTGGCGGTTGCGCGCGGACGGTTGCGTTCGGTTTGTCTGTCCTCCGCGGTGGGCCTGGCTGCCAACTCCGGCAGCAGGCCGTGCATCCGCTGATGGGTGAACGCCTCCCCGGACTGCCGCGCCACTTCGTTCCAACCCAGCATCCAGCCCAGCTGCGGGCTTTCCCGAGACTGTGTTCGGACCACCACAGTTCCTGAATGTCTCCCGTTGCCCCCGGGCTGTGCCCCCACCGATCCCGCCACGGGCTTCCCCCTAGTTCGCCGGTGTGACCGTCACACCACTGAATCGCCACAGCGGCCGTTCTGGTCGGACGGACAGGCCGCGAGAGGCGGTCCGGCCGGGAGCACGCAGATGGGGCGCTTGCCACTCTGTCCAAGGCACTGCGCGAGTGCTGGCACGGGAAGCGAAAGACAGCCCTTGGCCGCGCTCGGCCATTGGTCCTGCCCCCAGCGAAGCTGGGCTGGGCGAGCATCCGGGACAGCGATTGTCTGCCCATGTAAGGAACTATGGGACAAGACCGGCTTTGCTTTTGACCTCGTCAGGGAAGGCAAGCACTACTTCCTGTCCCGGCCGAGGCGCTTCCGCAAGATCCTCTTTGGACGCTCGCTTCCTCTCTGAGGCTCGCCATATTCCAACAGTTCGGGTCGCAATGACTTGCAGGCGGTCGGGTGCTCGTCCCAGCATCCATGCAACAAGCCATTCAGGAGGTGTCCTTCCGATCTGTGGACGTGTTTGAATCGGAGCCGCCAGCGACCAGCACGCGAGCGCTAAGGATTCGACGGCCTGTGGCGTAAGACGCCCAATGATGAGGCAGTCGGTATGCTGGTTGGCTAGCCGCTCGCCGGGAACGGGAATCGAAGTTCCCCTGCGGCTCACACAAGTCCCCGGAATAGAAGTAGCTACAGGAGGTTACCCATGTTTAGACTGCTGGCTTGCTTCGTCCTGTTGGCCGTGCTGGCCCTCGCGGCCGACCTGCATACCTCGCTTGTCGGTGTAGTCCTGCCCGGCGACGAAGCCTTCGTGCCCGTTCCGCGACGTCAGGAGGCGCCCGCCCCGGCAGTGAGGGAGGCCACGCCGTTGCATTGGGCCGCCCTTGCGGGCGACCTCGACCGGGTCGAACGCCTCCTCGCTTTCGGCGCGGACGTAGCTGCCACCGAATCCGTGTATGGCGGGGAGACCCCCCTGCACTGGGCCGCGCAAGGCGACAATCCGCTCGTGGTCCAGCGGCTGCTGGCCGCGGGGGCGGACCTGCACGCACAAGACGACGACGGGCGGACTGCCCTAATCAAAGCCCTTCGGGGCAACGATCGGAAACTCGCTACGCTGTTGGCTCTGCTCTCTGCGGGGGCCGACCCGGACGTCGCCGACAGGTTCGACTCGCGGCCGCTGCACGAGGCCGTGGCGATTCAGAGCGACACCGTCTTCCTCGCTGTCGCCATTCTGCAATCGTTCGGTGCTGATTCGACAGTGCGGAACATAATCGGCGCGACACCGCTGCACTACGCGGTGGGGCAGCCGATCGGGAGGTTCGCCGGCTACTATCTGGTTCCGGAGGAGGCTGCTGGGTCCGACCCCCACGGGCGCCTGGCGGACGTGAATGCGCAGGACAGCGAGGGCTACACGCCACTTCACTATTTAGTCAGCCTCGTCGGTTCCTCGCGCGACCCCAGAGTGGCGCAATGGCTCGTGGCCCGAGGCGCTGATCCGGAACTCGAGGCCAACGACGGCAGCAGCGCGATGGACTGGGCATTGAACCTTCGCCTGCACGAGCTGATCGCAGAGTTCCTGGAATACCAGCCTGCAGCGGCGGACAGCCCGTAAGGACGACCCGCGAGCGCTCTCCGAAGCGCGTCTGGCGGCAGAGACTGCCGGACACGCTCCGGAAGCTACGATTGGCCGATCATCCTTGGCCCTCCCAGACCCACAGCGTCTGTCAATGGGAGGTAAGGCGTGGCGCAGGGTAGATGCACCCTTCGTTCTGCCCGACCTGATTCCGGGGAGACGGGATACCCCCGTCTTGTCGACACGTTGAAGGAGCTGTTCGAAGCACCGGAAGCCTACGGACGCTGGGACCGGTCGGTCCGATTCCCTGTTGCGCGCCTCGAGTTTGGTCGATGAGATTATGGCGAGCCCGACCAGCTGCAGGTCGACGTGCTGGCGCTGCTTGACGGCGTCGCACGCCCGAATCGCACGCAGGAATGGCATGACCTGTCGGTACGACACAGGGCCGCAGCGTCTCGCAGACCTGTTGGAGGCACATTGCAGCCGTCGCGGACCGTGGGTGGCCGTAGTGGCGGGGAATACGACAAGCCCGGTGTCTCTTCCGCAGCAAGGGCTGCGGGCGCCAAGCCGCACGAGCCAAATGGGGAAGCCACCACAACCAATCAACATGGTCGTGGCATGTCGGACGCTCAATCGCCGTCCACCTTGTGCTCGGGATCGTCGTCGTCGGCATAGCGACCGAGGCCGATAGCCGCGTCCGCGCCGGCCGCGCTGCGGATGGTCCCGCCGTTGAGCGCCAGCGCGCCCGCCAGGATGCTGATGCCGTCCGCGTCCGCGTCCCCCGCCTGCACCAGGTACCTGAACCACAGGTTCTTGTCCCCGAGCGAGGACAGAGCTGCCCGCCGGATGCTCCTGCCCACCGTCAGCGACAAGGTTGGGCTGCCCGTCATCTCGACTGGCTGGCTGAATTGCACATTCCCCGAGATCGCCTCGCCGGCGCCGTAGGACACCCCGTCCTGCGGCCGGCTCTGGATCGATACGCCCGTCACAGCCAGCGCGGTCAGCTTGCTGCCGTCCACCTTATGCTCGGGGTCGTTGTCGACGGCGTGGCGGCCGAGGTCAAGAGCCGCTTCCGCGCCGGCCATGCTGCGGATGGTCGCGCCGTTGAGGCCGAACGCCAGCGCGCCCGCCAGGACGCTGATGCCGTCCGCGTCCGCGTCCCCAGCCTGCACGCTGTAGACAAAGGACAATTCCCGGCCGTTAGGCGAGAGCTGATCGAAGGAAGCGCTTCGCAGGTCGCTGCCGACCGCAAAGAGCAGTGTCGGGTTTCCCGCGACCACCACGAACTGACCGAACTCTACTCCGAGCCGGATCACCTCGGCCGCCCCGTAGGACACGCCGTCCTGCGGTCGGCTCCGAATCCGAAGAGAACTAAGCTCCGGCTGGGTGGCCTTGCTGCCGTCCACTTTGTGCTCGGGGTCATTGTCGAACAGTGCCAGGGCTAGCTCCTCCGCTGGCTCACCGGCTGTCTCAATGGTGTCCCCGTTGAGGACCAGCGCATTCTCAGCCATACTGATACCATCTGTGTCCTGATCGTCCGCTTGCACGATGTAGCGGAAGGTCAACGTCTCGGCCTCCTCTCCGCAGGGTCCGACACGAGGCGCTTGATCCCACGCTGCCAGCCGCGTGCGGCTACCGATGCCCAGTGCAAGCGCGGGCTTACCGGTCACCTGGACCGGATCGAAGAAATCCACCGCCACCTCAACCATCTCCCCGGCACCGTACGTCTCGCCGTCCTGCGGCCGAATTGCAATCCTCGCCGCGTTCACCCTTCGGATCTCGCTCCCCTTGGAGGGCAGCACCGTGAATGCGAGCGGGATCCCGACTTCCGCCGACGGCTCCCCCGAGGTTCCATCCTGGGCCCCGAAGCTTGCGACGCTCACCCGCCCGTCATACAAACTAGGCAGCAAGCCCGCGCCATTCGCGGCGATGACGATTTCGGCCGTCCCGTTCCCCGCTTGAGCCCATTCGGTCGGGGAAGCCGTAATCCAAGGCGCACTCGATTCGATGCTGTACCGGAGCGGAACGTCAGTCTCGAGGGTTAGCCGCACGGTCTGCGGTGCCGGATCAGATCCAACCGGGGCAACGAACGTGAGGGCGGGCGGCCGAGCCTTGACGATCCCGCTCCGCCGAATCGCTGTCGACAGAGTCCCTCGAATCTCCGTTGCCGTCGGCGGTACGCCGAGGGCTATAAAATACACGTCGTTTGCCAAGCGCAAAGTCGAATCCCGACGGATTGTAATCGTCTCGCTGGCACCGGGGTTGGTCGACTTGAATGCCGCGTCGATCCGAGGCGCTTGGCCGTCGCGAAGTGTTGGCCCAGGCAAATCGGCCCCACGCCTTATGTACAAGTCGACTTCGGCTGCGGAAGCGGATTGGAATCGCACTGTCAGCTCGGACGCGTCCCGCGGCACAAATACGTTCCAGCCCGTCCACTGGTGGTAAAGGCGGAATCGGCTCCGGGCCGGCAGCACGACTTCCTTCACTTCGTTGGGGCGTAGAGGCTCACTCAGAGCAAACCTCATGAGCGGGGCCTGCTCACCCCGACGGCATGAAATCGCGGGTGG
>JAPPMC010000029.1 GCA_028819235.1 Bryobacterales bacterium | reverse complement strand
AAGCGCCCGGGAAGGCCGCCAGCGCAACCTCCGGCCGGAACAGCGTGTGGGTGCGCGCACGCGCCGGGCCGCCGGGCGGGCGGTCCAGGTGTCGGCGTGCTGGCTACCGCAGCGACCATGCCATGCGCATGCAACCGGGACATGCCGCAACCGGCTGGGACCGCGGACTGGCAGGGGTGGACAGGATCGACGGTTACAGCGCCATCGGAGGCCCGTAGAGTGTTTCAAGCGGACAGCTTGCACTCTGCAGGGTGGTCTTGGCGCATCGGAGACCCTCAGGGACTGTCCATTCGCCACCCTTCCGGCATGCCAAGTGGAGACATGCGGTTATCGGGCCTGCGCTGGCCCATCCAGCCTTGGCGCAACCCGCACGTCGCGGCCAAGCTGCGGTCTGCCTCCCGTTGCGCCGGCAGCCGTAACGGCAGGTTCCGCAAGATGCCCTTCCTGGTCGGAGCGCGCATGGTTGACGGCACAGGTCTCTGGCCTTGGCAACCTCGGCGTGAGAGCTCTCCGCGGCGGGCGTCCCGCAAGGATCCGACCGCTCCCCAGCATCGGCTCCGGCCACTCGCCAGCGCTAGGAGCGCATTCCTGTCGCTTGAGGGCCCATCGGCACCACCACAGACACCGTCACTCCAGTCAGGTGCCGACCCCTCGCCCGCGCACGGCGCCGTCTCCCCGCTGTGAAGCCCCAGTTCCGGGGGCCGGGGTCGGCCGGGGCGACGCGTCTCGTCTGGTCGTGGGGCCTCTGCCGGCCGATCTGCACTTGTGTGTGCTGAAGGGAGCGTCCCATCGGATCGCACCCCATTCGCCGGGCCGCGCGTGAACCCCGTCTTTCGCCGAAGGCTTCCCATCCCAGGTCCATCGGCAGCAAAAATCCGTCTCGGCCTGGCTGCCGCCACCCGCGCCCGGTGATCCTGCGTGCTGACCTGAGTTGGCGCCGGAGCGGCACTGCAGCAGCGCCCATTGGAGCGGGGAACGCCGGAATCGGCACGGACGGCTTGTCCCACGAGCCCAGAAACTGCCAATGCGGGGCCACAGAGGCCCGTAGATCGACGAACGCCGAAAATGTGCACTCTGGGCCACGTTCGGCCGCTTGAGGCCCTCTGTGGCCGTTTATTCGTCTTTTTCGCCGGATGTATGAGAGAGATGTTCGAACAAACGTGCAACAAGATGTCCGACCTTTCGCCTTACCCGCAAGATCCGACCGAAAACCCACGGCGGCTTCCCGCAGCCCTCCGAGCCCGGATGGCCGGGTCACCGTCACGATCTGAAGGACCCACAGCCACTGCCGCTATGCTGGCTGAACATTCGCTCGCGGCCCTCGCGCAAAGTCCATGAAGTTCGACCTCAACAAGCCACACGACAGCATCTTCCAGGCCACCCTGTCAGACGGGCTTCGCTCGCAGGCCGTGCTGCGCGCGCGCATGGAGCCCTGGCAGGCAGAACTGCTGGCCGACGAGCTGCCCGTCCCGCTGTACAGGAGCTTCGTGGACGAGGAGCTGCGTAGCAGCCAGAGCGGCAAGCTGTTCCAGGTGAAGCCGAAGGACGGCCAGCCGGGCTTCGTGTACGAGGACATGCCGGTCGAGCACGAGTCAGTCAACCCCAGCGACAAGGACCATGTGCGTGGCGGGGTCCAAACCAACGGCGCCGAGAGCTTCTGATCAATGCTCACGCGTGGTTGCCACCGTACGTACCACAAGATGAGCCCCAAGCACCTTGACCGCTACGTCACAGGGTTCGCCGCGCGACACGACGTGCGCGAAGCGGACACCATTGACCAGATGGAGCACTTCGCTCTCGGCATGGAGGGCACGCGCCTTAAGATCGGCCCGAAGGTGACCGAGGAGCTGCTCGAAAGTGGGAGAAGGAAAAGGGCTATTAGTCGATCCGACTGAGATCCTCGCCTTCGGCGCAGGCTCCGAACTGAGACTGGTAGCCGAAAAGTGCGGCTACCAGCCAGATCCAACAATGTGCTGAGAATGACAGGAACTCAATGATCTTGATTCCAAGCGGTACTTGATCGTCGCCTTGCGACGGGGCTAGCTTCGGAACTTTCACGAGATGCAGTGACCTGAAACCGCTATCGCGCCGCAATTGGGTTGGGCGCGGTAGCGTTCATGGTGCTCTGACCTCCACGGCGAGAGCGCCGACTCGTGAGAACTTGGTTGGATTCAGCTGATTCGACGCTTTGGCTGCCTGGCTCACGTCAGGGTATGCCAGCGTGAGCCGTTACGATCTCATTGGCGCAGCAACGGGTGTAACGGGTGTAAGGAAAGAGCATGGAGAGCCTGCAGCGCAGGATGTTTGTCGTTGATGAGCATTCCGCTCCGCTCGCAGCCTCAGCTCGGTAGCACGGTAGCCGCTTTCGGTCCTCGGCTCCAGATCCCGCACGGCTGCCGCCGCTCCTGCCTCCACGCCTCACAGGAACCGCCCGGGAACGCCGGGCATACTGTGCAGTTTCTCTAGCCATAAGAGCCGGTTTTCGATTGATGCTCGCTACGCGGTCAAGACTGTAGTGCGGAAGCACCGCCAGCCGACTCCGCCAATACTTGGGCGCTACCCATAGAGCGATCGTCACCGGCCCTGCGATATCCGCAACCCTGCCGTTCCACCGACTGTGTGCCTACGTGAGCGTAGGCGTGCCACAGGGCCGGTGTCACCCCCAGGGAATCCCCAACCGGACAGTGACGACCGTAAGCCCACGTCAAGGGGAGGTGCTGCAACCCCTCGGCAGCACGATCCGCACTTTCCCGGGGCTCGGAGTCGAGTCGACAGTATCCCTCGCTCCGCCTACCCATCCTCATCCTCAACTACTGTGACCCTGCGGGGATTCCGAAGGTGCCACCGGTGCCCCTCCCGGTGAAGATCCCCTTCAAGAGACACGCTTAGGCGCGCCTCATGCGCACGCGTGATCTCCCCGTAGTCCTCCGAATCGAAGACTGCTTGGACGGAAGCCATCTTCCCGTCAACGAAAGCCTTGATGTTAGCCGTCCCCGTCGGATCGGTCTTGTCCCGCGCCAGCCTTGAGACATACCCTTGGATCTCCTCGTCGGTGCGCTCCTGGCGATCGGCCAGCACCCGAGCGGCTTCGTCAAGCACGGCGACATCGGGTGGCCTGAAGGCAACCGCCACCCGTTCGCCGACCTCTTGGTGGTCCGGTCGCGTCATCGCCCAGCTGACGGAGACCTCAAGACCCTTCCCTGCCTCGGTTAGCCTCGCGACAGACCGGCATAGATTCGCGCTGATGCCTTCGCTCAATCGACTCTCGAACTCGCCGATGTCTGCGACGCCCCGGTTGACCCGGTCCATCGCATGTCTCGATGCGCGCAAACCGGAAGCGAGCATACGCGTGACCCTGCGCTCAAACGGTTCTAAGAGGAACAGCGTGCCTTGTGCATGGAGCGAAGGCGCAACTGGAGACAGAAGGTTGATCACGTAGCTGCCGCGCTCGGTTTGGCCTAAGCGCACGCCATCCAAGTACTCCGCGGCCGCCTTGTTGCGGCCCGCCAGATACATCCGCTGAGGACGAGCCGCCGAGCACGCGGCTGCCAGTAGGAGATTCTTCGCCTCCTCAAGCACAGCTGCGCCGTCAGTGAGCCGGACAGTGTTGTCCGGCTGGGCATTGGAGAGGCGGACGCGCACGAGATCCGACTCGGCAATCGAGAGATCGGAGAGTACGGCTAATCTCTGTCGGCCCTCGATCCGGCCGATCTGCTCCGCGATCTGATAGATCCGAGTTCCATAGTCGGCATACTCCTCCGACGCAGGGACGATCGCGGCTTCCCGCTCATCCAGCGGCGAAAGATAGACATCGGCCGTGGCCCAGTCTGAATCGTCGGCACGAACCCATCCGTGGGTGCAGAGATAGGCATGGACGGCGCGAAGGGCGACAGTCCTGGCCAGCGTGACCTCGTTCGTCAATCCGTTCACGCTGACGCCTCCCGGACCTGTGCGAACAGCGGTGCGAGCCCCGAGCCACTGATGCGCTGAGACGAAGGTATCACAATGGTCCTAGATCCTGCATCCATTGGTTCTTGGCCGGAGAGTGAACACCACCACCCACACTTCCTAATGATCAGGCGGTCGGGTGTGCAATCCAGCCACTCCAATTCGTTGGGCGGGAGTTCAAGGACGACAAGCACCAACGGCGCGGCTCGGGATCTCACTAGGTCGTTGTAGTTCTTCCGCTTGAGACGAAAGTGGAGCCCGTCTTCCCTCCGTCTTGCGTTCGCCGTAGCCTTCAACTGGGTGTCGATCAACCCCCAGTCCGGCGCCCCACGCCGAATCGTCGCGTCAATGCTGTCCACGTCCGGATCCGGGCCACGCTGCATGCTGTACCCATCCCTCGCCGCGAGTGCAGCGAGGTAGGCATGGGAAATCTCCGCCTTCCGCTGATTGTCAGTCAATAGTGCGCCTGTCACTGGCTGGGGTACTCCTTTCCGGCCAAACGCCTCGGCCGCGCCCTCGATCTCCTCTGCACAATGAGATCCTCGTGCAGTTGGACACCGCGAGTCGGTTGGTTTGTTGACGCTCCCCTGTGAGCGGGGTCGGAATACCTAGTTGATGGGCCCTGTCTCCGAAGGCTAGACTGACCCGGCATCCCCGAGTCGTACCCCGGATTGTTCCTATGCTCGTTGAGACCTGTGGGCAGACAGCAGCTTGACCTCGTCCACGGGATCACTGTGCAGTACGGGGAACGCCTCCCCGCCACTGCCAGAAGGGAATATACGACATGCAAGACGCGATTCGACCAATTGGCGAGATGCATGTCGTTGTACCGAGCGTGACGGGTATCGACGCGTATTGGGAGCGGCCTTATCGGGTCTTCGAGCAAGCCGGAGTGCGCGGTAGGATTGTCCACGGGCAGCACGTGTGCCAATCGAAGGGCGAGAAGACCGACGTGTTCAACATAGTCAGTCTACGAGTTGTAGTGACGTGTCTGGCCTCATTGTCTAGGGCCCTGCTCTGCGTAACTGGCCCCTTGCCGCACGGATCTGCGTGTGCACGTACAAGAGAGCGTCGCAGGACGGAACGGACATCAGCAATTGGTCGTCTTCTGGCCGACCTTCGCCTTCTGCCAACACCCGTGCCACCGCTCGGAGCGCATCGGCGTACTCGCGGCCCCTTGTTCGGAGTTCGTTCAGGCGTTCGCTGTGGTCTTCGTAGGTATCTTCGTTGCTCATCAGGGGTGACTCCATGACGACCGATTCCATTGTGGCCGCTTCGGGACCAACTGTGTGCTCTCTGGACTGCAAACCCCACCAAGCGGCGATGGCGCTGGCAACCGCAGCCCCCGCAGCAACGACTGTAGCGTACGCAATAAACTTGACCAGCCTTAGTTCTTGGTGCGCCAAGCTGACTTGCCCGGACGAGATGGTCAGCGATTGAACGGAAGTCTCAAGGGCGGTCATCTTCCACCCGGAATCGAATTCACCCTTGGGATCTCCCTCCTGCTTCCAGCTTGGGCTCTCTAGAATCAGGGCTACCAGCAGGTGTCTGGACTGCACTGGTTCTTCCTCTTTCCCGATGCGCCCGATGCGCCGGACTGCTGCTTCCCACTCTTGGGCAGGCATCTGAATAATGATCCTCGTGCGCTGCGTGGAGGCATCGAAGCCCACACCAGACATGCCGTGGTCGGCAAAGTGTTCACACTGCTGTCGGATTGCCTTGGGATTCTTGCATGTCTGCCCGATCGCCTCCCGAACGACGTCGTTGACTGGGCGCCCTTGGCGACCAAGCAACCAATGGTTGTATGCCGCTTCTGGCATGTCGAACTTGAACCTGATCAACTCCGTTTTCTTGGACTTCCGTCTGAACACTGTTCCTCCGAGGTCCGATTATGCACGCTGGGGAAGGCGGAGGACCCACCTCTGGAGGCCATGACGCCTGGATGAGCGGTTCGCACTCAAGTGGGCTCGGAATCGATCTCCTACTTCGAGAGGTCAGCCAACGTACTCAAGCACTGCCACAAGACCTGATGCAAATGAGCCGACTGCCGCAACGACGGCAATACCAATCTGCCATCCCGTCAGCGAGAGCCGCGTACGGGTCCGAACAGCCTTACCGTTCCAGTACAGGGTCCGGTCCGTCTCGCTCACCCCGAGACAACCTAGATCTTTGAAGGTCACGGTGTTGACTTGAGAGGGCCATTCGCTTTCAGTTTTGGTCTTCCAACTCTACAAGCTCGACGGGAGACCATTGTCCGCTGCTCGACCCTAGCGGTCCCGTTTGGGACAGCCCTTCGCCGCCCCCGGACACTACCGGTATGGTCCTCATCCCGGGAGGGGAGTTCACGATGGGAACGGACTCCGGAGAGCGGTTCGAGGGTCCTCCTCACCGCGTACGCCCTAGCTCGTTCTTGATCGACGAGCACGAAGTCACGAACCGCCAGTACGCACTCTTCGCAGCCGCCACCGGCTTTGTCACGGAATCCGAACGCCTCGGCTGGTCCGGTGTGTTCGATCCGCGCCAGAACGGCTGGACAAAGGGGGACGGCGCGGACTGGCGCCATCCCCACGGTCCTG
>JAPPMC010000184.1 GCA_028819235.1 Bryobacterales bacterium | reverse complement strand
GACCAAGGATCGACTCCGGCAAGCGTCCCAAACATCAACAAAAGAATGTGCCTGTGTTAGGACGAGTGCGAGCATCGAGAACAATCCAATCGTGGTCGAGGCGAATACGCGCGTAGCGATTGTCCGGTCCACCAGACTCTTGGCTGGCTGAAACGCTCCGATGGGGACTTCGGGGTCAATGCCATGGACGACCCCTCGAATGGAGCCAGCATGCGAGAGGGGGTCGAGTTGCGAACGGACCACCAACCAGAGGTCTGCTGGCGCGTAATCGTACCAGTGGGGTTGGTAGACCATGAGCGAGGATTCCGATTCGAGCGTCTCGACCAGTGCGTCGGGGACAACCGCGACGACTCTCAGTGGCTCTCCAGCGCGGCCCGTCAGTTCGCGCCCGATCGGTTCCCTTCCAGGCCACAAGGCCCGGGCTGCGCCTTCGCTGATGACGACAGGAGGCGGCGTCGATCTGACATCGTCAAAGACGCGCCCCTTGAGCACAGGAATGCCCATCGCCGCAAAGTAACCGGGGCTCGCCCACCGGAAGTTCGCGAATGGACGTTCCAGCAGACGAACTTCAGCTTCGCCGACGGCGGAAATATCGGATACGTTGTTCGCCCCTCCCAGCGGCGGGAGAGAAACGAGCCCAGCGGAAACGACGCCCGGTATGACCTCGATTCCCCGTAGCATCTCGTTGTAGGCATTGGCCCGCCCAACGGACCCATCGTATTTCTTGGTGGACACTGCAATCTCCGCGATGGCAGAGCCGGCCATATCGAAGCCCGGGTCCCGGTCGAGCGCATTCCGCAAGCTTTGGAACAGGAGGCCAGCGAGGACGAGAAGCGTCACGCTCAGGCCAACCTGCCCGGCCACAAAGAGATCCGACACACGCCGCCCGGTTCTTGATTCGGTGCTTGCGCGACTCGAGCCAAGTAGCGCGACGTTGGGGGGGGAGCGACACGATGTGCCGTGCGGCAGCGGCAGAGAAGAGGACGACCGAAAGCACCGTCGCCGCCACAGCGACGAGAGTCACCGGCGCATTGAAGGATACGGACTCCATGAGCGGGAGTTCCGCCGGGCCCCAGTTCTGCAGCAATATGGTTACGCCGGCAGCCAATGCAACACCTACGCATCCGCCCGCAAGGCCCAGCAGCGCTCCCTCGGTCAGGAACTGTCCGACCAAGCTCGCAGGGTCGGCACCGACAGCTGCATGGGTTGCTATTTCGCCAGTACGGTTGCGCACAAGGCTCAAGGAGAGTCCCGAAAGGTTGAGACAGCCGATCAACAACACGAGTCCGACCGCACCGAGAGCAAGAAGCAGCGGCTTCCGGCTGTCTCCAACTATTGACGTGTGCAAGGGTCGGACAACCGACAACAGGTCAGCTCGCACCGTCCAGTTGGCGGATATCCCGGCGCACAAGGTGTCTAATTCGGCCTTCGCACTGGACATGTCCACGCCGTTCGCGAGCCGGCCGATCGCCCACCAGTTGAAGTTGCCTTCGGGATTGCGGTTCTTGAGTTCGAACGGCCGCAGGATGTCGATTGACTCCCAGTCGCCAAGAAGCGGCAGGGCTCTGGAAGTGTCGGGGAACCTGAATCTGGCCGGCAACACGCCGGCAATGTCGTAGACCCGGTCATCCAAAACGATCCTGCGTCCGACTGCGTCCGGTTCGGCTCCGAAGTGTTCCCGCCAGAATCGATTGCTCAACAGGACAGCCCCTCCCTTGCCGGGCTGGCTCTCGCTCTCGTCGAAGTCCCGGCCCAAATGCGGGAAGACCCCCAAGGTCCGGAGGAACGAAGGCCAGACCCAAGCCACTCCGACCTTCGCAGGAACACCGATGTCAGTACCCGAAAGCGTCTCCTCGTGCCACGTAAAGAGCGCCATCTCCGTAAAGCTGGAGGAGCGCTGCCTCCATTCAACAAAGTGCATGGCGTTGACAGGGAGGTAAGGCGCGTCGACCATGTGTGCCAATTGAGGAACGCGCTCGAACAAGAGCACCAGGCGATCCGGCTCCGGATACGGCAAGGGGCGGAGCAGAATGCCGTAGATCAAAGCAAACACTCCTCCAACTCCGCCGATGGATAGCGCGATAATGCTAACCGCCGCAATGCAGTACCTAGGAGTGCGTCGCAGACTGCGTGCTGCAAAGTGGACGCGTGTCAAGACGTTCACTGGAGCCCGTCCTCGCTCTTGAGAAAGGGCTCGCCGGCGGAGCCAAGTCGATCCGGCTCTCTAGACTGCCCTCTCTGCAGGGCGTCCAGCTCCCGATGCGGCTCACCGCGGACCGGGACCAGCTCTTGGTCGTCGAGGCCGCTAAGCTCCAGAATTGGGCGGATGGTCAACTCGACGCGGCCCCAAGAGCCCGAGTCGGGCATATTCCCACCGTCTAACGTCAGGAGTTCGACAGTAGCAAAGTAGTTCAGTGATGCTCGTTCCACTGGGCTCCGTAACCCATCGAAGGCTCGTTCTCGCCAGATCCGGTCGGTCGTATCGGCCGAGGGCGACTCCGAGATCGACACGCCAACAGGGCTGGGCTGGGCTGGACCAGATCCCGCCCACCGGCCCCGGTCGACACCGCGGCACAATCCCACAAGACCTCGCAGACGAGCCTGACTCAAGGATGAGAAACCTTGCCGACCGGACTCGACCGGGGCACAGTGCGTGCCGTGCGCCTCCCGGGCGCATAGCTGCGATCCGGCTCTAGATGGCCGAGAGAGTCGGGAATACGCGGCATCTACGAGAGTACGGCTATCGCTTAGATGACGACAGTCGGCGGGAACGAGAGAGGTCGAGCAACAAGCCGCTCTCGTGGTTCGCATCATCGTCGCCGGTGAAGTGCCCCTTAAGCGGACACAGGAGCTTGAGAGAAGTTTCACAGCCGCTCGCAATCCCGCATCGTGCGAAGCCCCGCTAAGTACCGAGTTCCTCAACTGGTCTTCTTTGCAGAACCCGAAGGGCGCCAAAAGATGCGGCCAGCACGCTCGTGAAACCGACAGCTGACCAGGCGGAAACATATGACATGACCGGATACTCGGAGATGCCGTGGAAGCCGCTCCTGAGCAACCCCACCATGGGAAGAGAGCCAACCGTCCCCACCAAGAGACCGATTGCTGTCAATTCCGCGATTTGCCGCAATACGAGGCTCGCCGCCATTGTGGTCGAACTGCCCAGAGCCCGCCTGATCGCAAGCTCCCGGGATCTCTCCGTGACCAACGATGCGGCCATGCCAAAAACACCCATGAGTGCCAAGATCAGAGCCACCACAGAAGTGACGGCGAATGTGTGCGTCGAAGCACGTGTGGTTGAGATGGATTCGTCTAGGAGCGATTGCATCGACTCGGGACCCGACACGGCGAGGGCGGAATCGAACTTCCCGACGGCAGCCTGAAGTTGGCCTAGAAGGACTTCCGGCGATAGCTGAGAGTCGACAAGCAGCGAGAATCGCTTCGGGGGATCCGCCCTGAACTGCCGGTACACAGCAAGGGGTGGTCTAGATGCGCGCGGGTCGTGGTATGAATCTCCGGCCACGCCGATCACCTCATATGGCTGGTCCATGACCCTGATCGATTCTCCGACTGCGTTGGACAGATCATCGCCCCAAAGGAATTGCGCCAGACCCCTGTTGACGATGGCTGCCGGACGAGCGGTCCCGCCCCTGCCGTCGGGGAAGGAGTCTCCTGCCAGCAGCGGTGAGCCTATCATCGAGAAGTAGTTTGGCGTACAAAGATAATCGGCTACTTGGACTCGATTCATGTCCGCCGCACGTGGCAGGTCGGAGTCAATAGCCAAACGTGTCGTATTCCAGTTGTCCTTTAGGGGCATCGGATCGACTGCGGCCACTTTCTCGATGCCCGGCATCGAGCGCACATTCTCGATCAGCCGGGTTGTTGCAAGCTTTCGAGACTGACTTGACCCGTACCGATCGGACAAGAGCTGGATCGACGTGGCCCGGGTCTCATCAAGCGTGATTCCAAGATCTCTACTCAAGAGGCTTCGGAGGCCATCGATCGCTGTCTTGGCTCCGACTAGCAGAAGCACGGCTGCAGCAATCTGGACCAGCACAAAGAGCTGCAGCAGTGTGGTCGTCCTTCGACTCCCGGATAGGCCCTCCTTAATCGCGGTTAGCGGAGAGCGAGAACACTGCAGCGCTGGCTGCAGACCGGAAACGATGCCGACAAGAAGTGACAGCCCAGCGGTAAAGGCAAGCGTCGATTCGTCGAGCGTGATGTCCATCCAGAACGGGATTTCGGTCTCGAATCTGGCCGTGACGTAGCGAATCGCCCAATGCGCTCCGAGAATGCCGAAGGCTCCTCCTACGAGTGCTACGAGAAGGCTCTCTGTCAGAAACCGCTGGATGACTTGGCCCCGAGATGCCCCTAGTACAAGGTAAGTGGCGGTCTCGCGTTGCCTCGACAGGGCGTGGGTGGACCGAATGCTCGCAACGTTGAGGCACACCACCAACAAGAGAAAAGTGGCAGCAACTAGGAGCAAGGAAACAAGCGTCTGCATTCGACCGCCTCCCGTCAAGGCGTCGTACAAGGGCATCACGAAGACAGCCCGTTCCCGTTCCGAGCGTGCCATGATCGCACTTAGTTCGACCTTGGCACGCTCAATGTCAGCTTCCCTTGGTAGTCGGCCGACGACCTGAAGAGAACTGGCGTGTCGGCGATTGTCAACGGAGAGGTCGGTCCACGGAAGCCAGACGGAGGAGGAAAACGGGAATGCGAACTTGGCGGGCATGACCCCCACGATCGCGTGGGGGGTTGCGTTGATGATGAGAGAGAGACCGAGAACGTCGGTCCGGGCCAGAAAGCGTGATTGCCAGAAGTGGTGCGAAATGATCACTGTGCCGGGCGCGCCCAGTCTGAAGTCGGTTTCTGCAAACGTTCTCCCCAAGATGGGTTGGATTGCGAGTACGCGGAACAGATCTAGGCTGACAAGCGCACCATCAACGAGTTCGGGGTTTCGCTGATGATCAGAGAGGTTGAAGATTCGAGTCCCGTATGCCGCAATGCCCACTAGGGATCGTTGCACCTGCTTCAGGTCGCGAAAATCTGGCACTGAGACCGGACTTCGCAAGCCCTGATAGTTGGACTCGTAGATCTGGACAAGCTCATGTATCCCGGCAAGGTGGGTCGGGTTGCGGGAAGCGCTGAAGATGCTGAACATCAAGGTGTTGGCGGTGATACCGAGCGCCAAGCTTCCCCCGATCACTACTGCCGACCGGGGGTATCGCCTGATGCGGACCACGGCGTAGCGGAGGTCCCTGGCCAGAGCGTCAATCCAGGTCACCCCCCAAGAATCACGGCACTGCTCCTTGATTTGAGAAAGGCCGCCTAGGGCGACCCTCGCAAGCCGCAAGGACTCGCCCGGCGATTTCCCAGTACGCACATGCTGTTCCGTGAGTCGGTCTAGGTGGAATCGCAACTCTGCATCGAGGTCATCCTCCATACGCTTGCGCCGGAACAGCGCACGGGCTCGATACAGCAAGTCTGACAGCAAACCGCCTCCGCCTAGGCCTCGTCAAGGATGGCGTGCAGGGCGCTGGTCAGCGTGCGCCAAGAGACGGATGAGTTTTTCAGTTGCGTCGGCCCCGCGACCCTGAGCTCGTAATGCTTGTCGCGCCGGTTGTTGGCTGGGACTCCGGATGTCGCCCAGTACGGTCCCTGGCGTGCCAACCACTGGACCGCTGGATACAGCGAACCGTGCTGGGCTTGGAGAACTCCGCATGAGAACTTGCGAATCCGTTCCGAGACCCCCCAGTTCTGCTGATGTTTCAAGCAGAGGGTGCAGAGGGTATTGAGAATCAGCCGTTCCAGAATGCCATGCACAAGGTCGAGGCGCGGCAACAGGTCCCCTTGCACTTCTACAGGTCTATGGTAACCGGAACTCCTGTAGAAGTGCAAGGGCTCACTGGGGCATGGAGACGCTTGCGCCAGCACGGCTACTTTGGCCTGCCGCTCTTTCAAGTTGCAACCACTTGGGGCGTTCGCCATCGCGATCCATTGGTGGCGTCTCACTCGTCTTGGCGGCAATCGGTGGCTTGGGGGGACCACTGCCACCCCTAGGGCGCGATGCAGACACGACTGCAACCTCATCGCCCGCCAGACCGGTGACCGCAAGTGAGAGAGGAGCTTGCGAGCTGTCTGCCATGGGCCGCTCGAACACTTTCGGCGGAATGAAACGAAGTCCCGGTGACGGATGGCTGCAACGGAGATTCCTCGCCCCAATCGTGGACGTGGCGAAACGCCACCGAAGGAGCAAATCAGATCCGCTTGATTGCGGTCGCCGGTGCGACTCTGAGCGCCCTCCAGGTCGGCAGAGCGGCAGCAGCTAGTGCGGCTGACATGAACAAGCAGACTACAGCCCCGTACATCACAGGATCGCTCGGGACGATTCCAAACAAGAGGCCCTCCGCGATGTGACCGACTGTAAGCGAGGTGGCGACCCCAAGCACGAGTCCAACGGCTACCAGCACAAGGGCTCGCCCCACGAACATTCTAAGGATATCCCCTTGAGTCGCACCCAAAGCCATTCGAATGGGGATTATCAACGTGGGTTGACAAGCTAGCCCGGATTTGGGATACACGGGGTC
>JAPPMC010000150.1 GCA_028819235.1 Bryobacterales bacterium | reverse complement strand
GGGTCCGGTTTGCCCATATATAAGGAGCACGAAGGGTTTTGGCGCAAGCACTAACAAGCAGGCACGGACCAGCAATGTCCTCGGCGTGGCTGAAGACCGACCGGCGACAGACCGCATAGGCGATTGGACGGGGTTCCGAGAATCCTCGTTGCGTCGGATCTGGCCGAAGGGCAACACGTGAAGCGAATCCTCCAAGGCATCGGGCAGGTCGCGCATCATCAAGGACATGTCCCCGCCCCCGCAAAGCGCCTGATCGAGGGTTCGCTGCGAAGGTTCGTGAAGGGTACCCAGAGACCGCACTTCCGAACTCATGCCGCCCATCATGAGAACGATATACCAGCGCAAGGGGTCGGGGAGGGCCTACAACGGCAAGCCGCCCCGAAGCGCCCCCAAGACCAGGGCCTTAACGGTCAATTGTGGGACAACGGCAGGGCGCGGGAGAGGCCTGCTCGCCGGGGAGTCGGCGCCCGTCCGACTGTTAGGATCAGCTTCATGGAGAGCGTCGGCCCCCCGCAGCTGGTGATCGTCGGCCGCCAGAATGTCGGCAAGTCGACCCTCTTCAACCGCATCACCGCGTCCCGAAGGGCGATCGTCGGGAATCTGCCAGGCATGACGAGGGATCGCATCCGCATGCCTGCGAGGTGGGGCGACAAGCCCCTCGAGCTGACCGACACGGGAGGCATTGTCTTCCGTTCCAAGTCACAGATTCCCGCCCTAGTGAGCGACCAAGTCCTGCAAGCGGTCCAGGACGCTGACCACGTCATATTCGCGGTGGACGGCCGCACGGATCTGACGCCCACCGACCTAGAGCTCGCGGGGCTGCTTCATCGCAGCGGAAAGCCGGTCAGCATCGCGGTCAACAAGTGCGATACACCGGCCTTGCGGTCCCTCGCCGAACCGTTCTTCGAGCTGGGCTTTGAGGCGATTTTTCCAGTCTCGGCCGAGCACGGCCTGGGCATCGAGGATCTGATGGCCGCGGTGACGCGCGAATTCCCTGCCCAGTCCGGCAAAGAGGCGACAGACACGGACCAGGGCATCAAGGGCATCAGTATCGCTATCCTAGGCCGACCAAACGTTGGCAAATCGACGCTGCTGAACCGTCTGATCGGCAGCGAGGCCGCGATAGTCTCTCCAACGCCCGGAACGACACGGGACGCTGTCGACGCCGAAGTCCGCCACCGTGGCCAGCGCTTCGTATTCGTCGACACGGCGGGAATCCGCCGCAAGGGCAAGACTCGGGCGATGGCCGAGAAGCTCAGCGTCGTGATGGCGAGGCGGCACCTTCGCATGGCTGGCGTTGCGCTCTTGCTGGTCGATCCCATCGAGGGCGTCACAGCACAGGATGCCCACATTGCCGGATACATTCACGAAGCGGGCCGGGCTGCCGTCGTCGTGGTGAACAAGTGGGACCTCGCGCACGGGTCGCAGGGATCGTTTCGTCGGCACGTGCGCGGGAAGCTCAAGATGCTGCGCTACGCCCGGGTCTCGTTTGTCTCGGCCCTCACAGGGCTGCGCGTGCCAAGCCTGTTCCCCCTGGCCAAGGCAGCCTACAGTGCTGCCGGGCGCCGAATCGGCACAGGCGAGCTCAACCGGTTCCTGCGGGAGCTGGACATGGAGCGGGTCACCGTCCCGGGCCGCAAGCCCAAGTTCACCTACGTGACCCAAGCCGCAGTTAGGCCGCCCACATTCGTGTTCTTCGGCTCACGGGCAGGACCGTTCCATTTCGGCCTTGAGCGCTACTTGGTGAACCAGATCCGCGCACGCTTTGGATTCGAGGGCACTCCAATCGTGGTTCGACCAAAGAGCCGACGACGGTGAGCCCTCTTGGCAGCACGCAGAGGAACTGCGGATGAGGCTGCTAGAGCCCTCAGGACGCCCTGATAGCGGTTGTTCCGCGACCGTTCTTTGAGCCGGCCAGCGCCGTCTCGGTGTGGACTGGCTTGCGCCGCGACCCGAATGACTCGAGGCCAAGCGCCTTGATGACGTCGGAAACGCACACGGCCAACAGGGGCTTTTCGGCCCGCTTCAACACATCGACGATCGCCTCCGGAGAACTCTCCAGGACAACGCGCATGCCGTCGGTGAGCAGGTAGACCTCGGAACGGTCGTGCGCGATCAGCAGCCGATCCAAGGCGTCATTCCCGTCGAGGTCACCGAAAATCCGCCGAATCTTCTGCAACGACAGCCTCTTCCGGCGAAGGCTCACGATGATGCCGACCATTAGGACTTCGCCTGGGCTGTAGAGCCTACGACGACCGTGCTGGACCGGCGTCACAACCCCCTGTTCGTCCCACCACTGCAGCTGGCGGAGACTGACGCCAGTCTTCTTGGCGACTTCCAGACTGCTGAACCGAGGAGAAAGGACGGATGCCACGACCTCTGCTCGTACGTCAACCGCGTTCAATGTGGTCTACCCCCATTCCTCCTCTGCCCAAGGCGTGAACGCCGATCCTCTAGCACAAAGCTCCTCGGGAGCACGTGCAAGCGACCGCGGCCCAATGTCACCCACCTCCGACAAACCGCACGATCTCGACCGCGTCCCCGGCCTGTAGCCACGTGGAGGGCCATGCTTGGCGACGAACGATCTGCCGGTTCCTCTCAACCGCCACTGCATCCTCCTCCAGCCCCAGATCCCCGACTAGATCGCGCACTGACACGGGCACTGAGACATCCCACGGCTCCCCGTTCAGGGTGATGGACTGCGGAACCGCAGACACCGGAGCGATTATACACGAGTCTCGCTAGCGGCTGTGGCGATCTGGCGAGCCTCCGCCCCAAAAAACCCTGTGCTGCGAGACTCTCCGCATCGCTCGAATGGGGATTTACCAGCGCGAGACCAAAGCCGGGGCGGGTTACAATGGTCGCAGACGGTAGCCGCCGTCACATGACGAGTCCGCCGCTCGCGGCCAAAGGAGTGCGGCACTCCTGGAAGTGCTGGCGCCAGCCAGGCCGCGGCCGCCAGGAGCGGGTTGGCTGAGGCGCGGACGGGGCCATGGGACCGGGTAGGCGAGCGAGCCGAGCCAGACCGTCGTCCGGACCTACCAGGGAGCTTCATCCAACGGGAGGCAAATGGGTCTGCACAGAATTCGGAAGGGGCTTGACCTGCCGATCAGCGGGAAGCCCTCCCAAGAGATCGGCGCGGCACCGGCACCCCCGATGGTGGCGCTGCTGGCCGCTGACTACGTGGGCATGAAGCCGACGATGTTCGTCGGCGTTGGCGACTCAGTTCGACGAGGACAGGTCCTGTTCGAGGACAAGAAGACCCCGGGTGTCCGCTTCACCGCACCGGGAGGTGGCACGGTTGTCGCGATCAACCGTGGAGACCGCCGGGCGCTGCAGTCGGTGGTGATTCAGCTTGACAGCCTCGAATTGCAGGGAGGACACGACTGTGTGTTGTTCGATTCGCACACCGGACGGCACCCCAGCGAGCTCACGTCGCGCCAAGTCCGCGACTTGCTGGTGGAATCCGGGCTCTGGACCGCACTTCGGGCCCGCCCTTACGGGCGCGTCCCGGCCTTGGATTCCGAACCAAGCTCCATCTTCGTGACGGCCACGGACACTGATCCGCTGGCTGCGGACGTCGACACAGTGCTAGCCGGGAACGAGGCGCACTTCGACCGCGGCGTAGCGGCACTGGCCAAGGCAGGCGACGGCGTGCCAGTCTACGTCTGCAAGCACTATGGAAGCTCGCTCACGGTCCGGGAGAGCGGATCGATCCGCGTCGAAGAGTTCCGGGGCCCGCACCCGAGCGGCACTGCAGGGCTGCACATTCACCTGCTGGACCCCGTCGACCGCAAGAAGCTCGTGTGGCATGCAGGCTATCAGGACGTCATCGCCATCGGGCGCCTATTCGCGACGGGCTCGCTGCCCGTGGAGCGGGTCGTGGCCTTGGCAGGCCCCGCCGTGCAGCGACCGCGGCTTCTGCGCACTCGGCTCGGAGCGTCGACCGAGACGCTCACGCGCCACGAGCTGGGAGATGCGCCGGCACGGGTGATTTCCGGCTCGGTCCTCTCCGGCCAAAGTGCTGAGGGGCCGGTGTTCGGCTTCCTTGGCAGGTATCACAACCAGGTCTCGGCCCTTCCTGAGGACAACAGGCGACGGCTACTGGGTTGGCTAGCACCCGGCGTCCGGACCTTCTCGGTGATGCGGCTCTTCCTGAGCTCGTGGCTGCCGATCGGACGATTCTCATTCAGCACGACCACGAACGGGTCAGTACGGGCGATGGTGCCCGTTGGCACGTACGAGAAGGTCATGCCGATGGACATACTCCCGGCCCCGCTGCTGCGGTCGCTCCTGATGCCCAATCCCGAGCGGGCGGAGGAGCTGGGCGTCCTTGAGCTGATCGAGGAGGACCTTGCGCTGTGCTCCTTCGTGTCGCCGGAGAAGGCCGAGTTCGGCGCGCTGCTGCGCAACGTTTTGACGACCCTGGAGGAGGAGGGCTAGGCCGGAGCTGCGGCGCCGGACCATCCCGAGACAATGCGCAAGTTCCTGGACTCCCTGGAAACGTCCTTCAAGCCCGGCGGAAGGCTGGAAGGGCTGTATCCGCTGTTCGAGGCGGCGGACACGTTCCTCTACACCCCCGGCTCGACCACCCGCGGCGCATCCCACGTGCGCGACGGGATAGATGTCAAGCGGATGATGGTAACCGTTGTCCTGGCACTGCTGCCTTGCGTGGCAATGGCTCTGTACAACACCGGCTATCAGGCCAACCTAGCCATATCGCTAGGCGCGCAGCCTCTCGCGACATGGCAGACGACTGCAATGGAGGCTCTGGGATTCGGCGGTTTCGACCCGGCGAACGTGGTGGCTTGCGTGTTGCACGGAGCCCTCTACTACCTGCCGGTGGTGATTGTCACCTTTGCCGTCGGCGGCAACTGCGAGGCCCTTTTCGCCGTGGTGCGAAAGCACGAGATCAACGAGGGCTTCTTGGTTACCGGAATGCTGTTCCCGCTCGTTCTGCCCCCGACAGTCCCCCTTTGGCAGGTGGCGCTAGGGATCGCATTCGGCGTGATCATCGGCAAGGAGATCTTCGGCGGAACGGGCATGAACATCTTCAACCCGGCGCTGATGTCCCGAGCATTCCTGTTCTTCGCGTATCCGGCGCAGATCTCCGGCGACCAAGTTTGGATCGCGGCGGACACGACCGTCGACGGCAGCAGCGGTGCCACTTGGCTGGCACGTTCGGCCGTTGACGGCCCTGCGGCGCTCGTGGACGGGGGGCTCACCTGGAAGCAGGCCTTCATCGGCTTGGTTCCGGGTTCCATGGGGGAGACATCGACGCTCGCCTGTCTGCTGGGGGCGCTGCTTCTGATCTTGACCGGGATCGGCTCGTGGCGCATCATGGCGGCCGGCGTCGTCGGCTCGTTCCTGATGGTGCAGGGCTTGAACGCGCTTGGGTCCACAACGAATCCGCTGATGAACGTCCCGTTCGAGTGGCATGTCGTGCTTGGGGGATGGGCCTTCGGACTCGTGTTCATGGCAACAGACCCGGTCTCCTCCGCGCACACCAACAAGGGACGCTACGTGTACGGATTCTGCATCGGAGTGCTGGCAATTCTGATCCGCGTCATCAATCCGGCTTACCCTGAGGGCATGATGCTTGCGATCCTGTTCATGAACATGTTCGCTGCTCTGATCGACCATTTCGTGGTCCAGGCCAACGTTAAGCGAAGGAGGGCCCGCTATGCGTCATGACGCGCCCTATACCCTGGCGTTCTGCGGAGCTGTCTGCGTCGTCTGCGCGGTCCTGGTTTCCTCCGCCGCCGTTTCGCTGAAGGAGGACCAGTTGCGGAACGCCGAACTGGACAAGCAGCGCAACGTCCTCTTCGCTGCCGGCCTGGCCGGGCCCGGCGAGGCGTTGGACGCTGAAGAGGTGCAGCGGAGGTTTGAGAGCGTCCGGCAGCGCGTGGTCGACCTAGCCAGCGGAGAACCGACCGATGTCGACCCGGTGGGATTCGACCAAGCGAAGGCCGCCAAGGACCCCGAAACCAGCCGGGAGGCACCTCCGAACCGCGCGTCAGTCAGGCGTCTCCCGAACCACGCCCTGGTTTACGAGGTCTTCGAGGACGGCGAGCCAGTGATGGCGGTCCTGCCGATCCAAGGCTATGGGCTGTGGTCCACGCTGTACGGATTCCTGGCCGTGCGGCGCGACGGCAACACGATCGGCGGAATCACCTACTACCAGCACGGCGAGACCCCGGGCCTGGGCGGGGAAGTCGACAACCCTAACTGGAAGGCCCTCTGGCCAGGCCGCAAGATCTACGACGACTCCGGCAGTCCCATGATCCGCGTCATCAAGGGGCAGGCCGGATCGGCGTCGCAAGCACCGCACCAAGTGGACGGGCTGACGGGAGCGACGATCACCAGCAACGGCGTGACGAACATGCTCGCCCTGTGGCTGGGCGATTCCGGCTTCCGGGCGTATCTCGAAAATTTCCGGGAGGGGCAGGGATCATGAATCCGGCAAGCACAAAGACACTCCTCGATCCCCTGTTCGAGAGCAATCCGATCGCCCTTCAGGTGCTGGGGATCTGCTCTGCGCTGGCCGTCACCAGCAAGATGGAGACCGCGCTTGTGATGTGCGCCGCGGTGATCAGCGTCTTGGCCCTGTCCAACCTATCGATCAGCATCCTGCGCAACCTGATCCCGAGCAATGTGCGCATCATCGTGCAGCTGACGATCATCGCCTCGCTGGTCATCATGACGGACCAGGTTTTGAAAGCCTACATCTACGAGATCAGCAAGCAGCTGTCCGTCTTCGTCGGCCTGATCATCACGAACTGCATCATCATGGGCCGGGCAGAGGCCTACGCTATGCAGAACGGGCCGCTGGACAGCCTGTTGGACGGGATCGGCAACGGGCTCGGCTACAGCGTCGTGCTGATGGCGACAGCCTTCCTGCGGGAGCTGCTGGCGCAGGGAACCGTGTTCGGGGCCGTGGTGCTCCCCAAGGTGCACAGCGGCGGCTGGTACAACCCGAACGGGCTGCTGGGCGTGTCGGCAGGAGCCTTCTTCATCATCGGCCTGTTCATCTGGGCCCTGCGCAGCTGGAAGACAGACCAAGTGGAGGCGGAGGGCTGAAGCGATGGAACAATACCTCAACCTCGCGATCAAGGCGATCTTCGTCGAGAATCTGGCCCTTGCCTTCTTCTTGGGCATGTGTTCTTTCCTGGCGTGTTCGAAGAAGATCAACACGGCGCTCGGGCTGGGCGCGGCGGTCATCTTCGTGCAGACGGTTACAGTGCCGATGAACAATCTGATCTACAACCGCCTCCTGGCTGACGGGGCGCTCGCCTGGCTCTCGCCCGGGCTGGCGGACTACGACCTTTCGTTTCTTGGCTTCCTGTGCTACATCGGCACAATCGCGGCCATGGTCCAGATAGTGGAGATGACACTGGACCGGTATGTTCCGGCGCTGTACGCGGCATTGGGGGTGTTCTTGCCGTTGATTGCCGTGAACTGCGCGATCCTTGGGGGCTCCCTGCTAATGGTCGAACGCACCTATACATTTGGAGAGAGTGTGGTCTTCGGCCTAGGATCGGGCGTCGGCTGGGCACTGGCAATCGTGGCGCTGGCTTCGATCCGCGAGCGCCTCCAGTACAGCAACATCCCGCTCGCCCTGCGCGGGCTGGGCATGACATTCGTCCTTTCGGGCCTGATGGCGATTGGCTTCATGGCCTTTGGCGGCATCCAGCTCTAGGAGTCGCGCGGCAAACATTCTGAGGAACGACGATGATCACGGTTCTGTTGGGCGTGGCGATGTTCACGGGCGTAATCCTGTCCCTGGTCGCGGTGCTGATGGTGGCGAAGCGGCGTCTGGTGGCGGGCGGCGAGGTGTGCATTGGCATCAATGACGACCCTGAGAACTCGCTGACAGTCAACTCGGGCGGAACTCTTCTCAACACCCTCGCGGACAGCAAGATCTTCATCGCCTCGGCCTGCGGCGGCAAGGGCAGCTGCGGGGTGTGCAAGGTGACCGTCTGCGATGGGGGCGGGGCGATGCTGCCCACTGAGGCCAGCCACATCACGCGCGGGGAGGCGCGCGAGGGCGTCCGGCTGTCGTGCCAAGTCAAGGTCAAGAACGACATGACAATCCGCGTGCCGGCGGAGGTCTTTTCCGTGCGGCGCTGGATCTGCAAGGTCCGGTCAAACGACAACGTGGCAACCTTCATCAAGGAACTGGTGCTGGAACTGCCGGAAGGCGAGTCCGTGCCATTTCGGGCCGGCGGATACGTGCAGATCGCCTGCCCGCCGCACACGGTCCGCTACAAGGACTTTGAGATACCGGAGACCTACCGGCGCGACTGGGACCGATTCGACCTTTGGCGCTACATATCGACGGTCGAAGAGTCCGTCGAGCGAGCGTACTCGATGGCGAACTTCCCCGACGAGCGAGGCGTCATCATGCTGAACGTGCGCGTCGCCAGCCCTCCGCCGCGCGCTCCCGAAGGCACGCCTCCCGGGAAGATGTCCTCGTACATCTTCGGCCTCAAGGAAGGCGACGATGTTGAGATCTCCGGCCCGTTTGGCGAGTTTTTCGCGCGCGAGACGGACACCGAAATGGTGTTCATCGGGGGCGGTGCCGGTATGGCACCGATGCGTTCGCACATCTTCGACCAGTTCCGTAGGCTCCAGACGAGACGAAAGGTCACATTCTGGTATGGCGCCCGCAGCCTGCGGGAGGCGTTCTACCTTGAGGACTTCGACATGATCCAGCGCGAGAATGCGAACTTCGAGTGGCATCTGGCGCTTTCCGATCCCCTTGAGGAGGACGGCTGGACCGGGTACACCGGCTTTATCCACCAGGTGATCTACGACAACTACCTCAAGGATCACCCCGCGCCGGAGGACTGCGAGTACTACATCTGCGGACCGCCGCTGATGATGACCGCCTGCTTCAAGATGCTCGACAGTCTCGGCGTGGAGCCCGAGAACATCATGTTCGACGACTTCGGCGGCTAGCAGCCAGTGGCTGACGGGCTGAGTACGGCCCACGAGCGACGCGCTGGGGGCTCTTTGCGGTCCTTCTCTCTGGCCCTTGCCGGCGTAGCCCTGTGCGGGTGCACGGGAAAAGCGCCGCCACCAGAGGTTGTCCCCATCACCGGCCGTGCGATGGGCACGTCTTACAGCGTGTCTGTGGCTGGGCCGGAGACGAGGAACCGCAGCAGGCTGGCGATGGCGATACGCCAAGCCATCGAACAGGTCGATTCGCTGATGTCGACCTATCGGGAGGACTCGGACATCTCAAGGCTCAATCGCCACCCTGCGGGCCATCCGCTGCAGGTCTCCGAGGAGACGCTGGAGGTGCTCGAGGCCGCTCAGCGTGTCGGGGAACTTACTGGCGGTGCGTTCAACGTCACCGTCGGGGCTCTCGTGGACGCGTGGGGGTTTGGACCGGCACCGCCAGCTGGCCCTCCCGATCCGCAAGCCGTCCTCGAACTCCAGCGTGCAACGGGATGGGACAAGCTCGAACTCGACCGCCGGCAGCGGGTGTTGCGAAAGCTGGACGCAGGGTTGCAGGTTGACCTTTCGGGCATTGCGAAGGGGTTTGCCGTGGACCAGGTCGCAGAGACGCTGGAGGATGGGGGCCACAGAAGCTATCTGGTCGATATTGGGGGCGAGGTCCGCGTGGGCGCAGAACGCGCGCCGGGACGGCCCTGGCGCATCGGCGTGGAGCGACCGGAAGCGACCGGCAGGCTGGTGCACCGCATCCTGTCCGTCAGCGACACTGCGATGGCCACTTCGGGCAACTACCGGAACTTCAGGGAGAGCCAAGGCCGCAGGTATGGCCATGTGCTGGACCCGCGCACAGGGAACCCATCGGAAACCGACGTCGCCTCTGCAACCGTGCTCGATTCCAGCGCGATGCGCGCGGACGCGGTCGCGACAGCCCTGCTGGTGCTCGGGTCGCAGAGGGCCATCGCACTCGCGGAGCGGGAGGGCCTGCCTGTGCTGCTGCTTGTGGCGGACGAATCCGCCGGTTGGATGGAGATCGAGTCCAGCGCGTTCCGTGCCAGAATAAGTGCGGGGGCGCGGTGACGGTCATTCTTCTGGCGGTCGGCTTCGTGGCGGTGGCCATGGGGATCATGGCGGTAGGCCTGCTGTCAAGGAACCGCTGCCTGAGAGGGTCGTGCGGCGGCGACCCGGTGTTTGACGGGCGTGGCGAACCGATCAGCTGCGGAGCCTGCCCGAGGCGCGAGGACGGCGATTCCGCTGATCAGACCACGCTCCCCCCCGTGACGAGCACAACGGAGCCGGTGACGTAGTTCGAGAGCGGGGACGCCAGGAAAAGCACGGGACCGGCAGCGTCTTCGGGCGTCCCGTACCGCAGCAGCGGTATGTGCGGAAGCGCCGCTTCGCGCATGCGCTGGGGAATGCCGAGCACGATCCCGCTCGAGGTTGTGTTTCCCGCTTCCTTGGGCTGCGTGAGCCTGGACTCGATGAAGCCGTAAGCGACAGCGTTGCAGCAGATGTTGAAGCGCCCCCATTCCTTGGCGATCGTCTTGGTCATCCCCACAATGCCCATCTTGCCGGCGGCGTAGTTGATCTGCCCCGCGTTGCCGGCCACGCCGGAGGTCGAGCTGACGTTGACGATCTTGCGGCAGGGAGGTTTGCGGCCGGCCGCCAGATCCTCCTTAGCCGAGCCGCGCAGGTATGGCGCGGCGGCACGGACCACCCGGAAGGGCGCCCGGAGATGGACGTCCAGCATCGCGTCGAACTGCTCATCCCCCATCTTGTGGATCACGCCGTCCCAGGTGTAGCCGGCGTTGTTGACGATGATGTCCAGCGATCCGAACGCTTCCAAGGCGGTGGCCACAAGCTTGTCGGGAATGTCGGGGTCAGTCACGCTGCCGGCGCACAGCGCGGCGCGGCCTCCGGCCCGCGTGATCTCGTCCAAGGTCTCTTGGGCCGGACGCGGGTCGAGGTCGTTCACAACTACGTTGGCGCCGTGCTCCGACAGCAGTTTGGCGACAGCCTTGCCGATGCTGCGGCCCGACCCGGTCACGATCGCTGTCTTGCCCGAGAGCAGTCTCATGTTCATTCCTCCAAGGCTGGCTGCCCCGATGCCTCAATCGCCCCAAGGTCGGCGCCGCGGCCGGTCGGCTTGTCCTGAGCGAGGGCCCAGATCACTAGCCTAACGCGAAGCGCCAACGGGCATCACCGGTCAGACCTGGAGGTGCCGGAGCACTGCTTCCTCGCTCGGCGAAGCTTCTCGGCACTGACACGCCGCCCTTATCGCGGGGAAAGCAACGGTCCCCGCCTGGCTCGGGCCGGTCAGGAGCCATTCGGCCGCGGGCGTAGCGGCACTCGGTGTCGTCGCGGGACGCTCAGGGAAGCGCTTGGCCGGGAACGATTGCCTCGAGGAACTCCCGGATTGGCAGGCACAGGATTCCCTTGTTCACCAGGCGCTCCTCCCCGCCGTAGGCAAACCGGACTCTTGCCTGCGGATAATCCTCCTTGAAGGCTCGAAGGCCCTTAAGGTCCCGGGCCCTGACCCTGCGGGCACGTTTGACCTCAGCTGCCCAGAACTCTCCGGGCCCGTAGACCACGAAGTCGGCCTCGCTTCCGGCCCGCGTCCTCCAGTGGCCCAGTTTCGCACCGGAAGCCGAGTAGTCGATCCAGGCGCGAAGGTGCTGCGCCACAAGACCTTCCAGTGCGGCCCCGCCAATCTCTTCGGGGGTGTCCAGCGGCCCGGAGGGACGGAGCGACCGGAACACGCCGGCGTCGGCAAAGTAGAACTTTGGATGCGCCGTCATTCGCCGACGCGCGCGCTTTGTGAAGACAGGGATGCGGAATGCGAGCAACAAGTCCTCCAAGATCTCAACGAACCCACTGACTGTCTTGCGGCTCACGGCACACTCCCGGGCCACTTCACTCACGTTCAGCGTGGAGCCGTGAGCGAAGCTGATCGCCTCTAGGAACCGATGAAAGGCCCCGATGTTCCGGACCAGACCCTCGCTCTGCACCTCCTGCTGGACGTAGAGGCCCACATACGCATTCAGGGTGTCCGATGGGTCGTCAGCGTCCCATACCAGAGGGAGCATCCCGAGAGTGACAGCCGAGCCGAGATCAAACTGCTGCCCGAGTTCTGCCGCGATGAATGGGTGCATGGTTCGAACTGTCGCCCGGCCCGCGAGCAGGTCGACTCCGCCCCGCTTGAGCTTGCGGGCACTTGATCCAGTCAGGACGAACCGCGGACAGCCGGGAGCCTCTATGAGCTGGTGAACGACAGGGAGCACCTGGGGTACGCGCTGCACTTCGTCCAGAACGATGTCCGACCCCTCGACGGTCGCAGCGGCTACCTCGCGCAGGCGCTCCGGCCGCGCGAGATAGCGGCGATGCTGGGATGGATCGAGGAGGTCGATCCACGCCGCACCTTGGAATGCGCTCCTCAACCAGCTGGTCTTTCCAGTGCCCCTAGGGCCAAAGAGGAAGAAGTGTCCGGCCGGAATCTGGCAAAATCTCCTGTCTATTGCCACTTTGCGTCTCATTATGGCAACTAGATGCCCACAATTCCCGATCATTGATCAGCTTCGAGTCTTGTGGGGGATTCTGGTGCGGGGCTGGGCGATCTACCGAGGCCTGGTTTACGGCAACACCTGATGGGAGGAAGTGCACCGGAATCCCAGCTGAGTCGCATCTCCGGCGGGTGGGCTTGGTCACCGTTCGGGCGCAACGCTGAGGGGAATCCCCCCGGCGCGGAACGCACGCGACGCGCACTTGGGGCAAGCGGCCAGCCGAGAGCAGGCTAATCGGAGTCCCAGGCCTTGACCTCGCAAGCAGGGCTGCGGAGGAATCGGACCGCGGGATAGCGGCGAGCAGCACTAGGGGGGAGGTACTGCTTGCGCGCAATGCTGTCGCGCCCGCGATCCCAATCGGCCCCACGCGGACGCGGTGGGAGACCTATGGGATCACGCCATTGCCTCAGGCTCCGGCGTCGACGCGCGCTCCAAGACAAAATCGGTCTCTAGCATCTCGTACTCGGTGGGCGCGAGTCCCAATCGGTTGTACGCAGCCTTCGCTACTCGGTTTCGCCGATCAACGTACAGTCGAACTCCGCAAACGCCATGCGTGGGGGCGAGATCCAGTACGCGGCCGTACAGCCCGCTGAGGATTCCCTCCCGGCGCCTCTCCGACACGACATAGACGCTCTGGACCCACCAGAACAGGCCATTCCGCCAGTCACTCCACTCGTATGTCAGGCCAAGCTGGCCGACCGGCGCGCCGTCCGCCTCAGCGATGAGGTACAGGCCGAGGGATTCGTCGCCTAGCAGCTTGGCAACGCCGTCCCGCAACCTGCCACGGTCCAGAGAAATGCCTTCGGACTCTTCTGCAAGCCGGGCGTTGAAGTCAACGATCGTCTCCAAGTCGTCGCTGCGGGCCCGGCGCACCAGCATTCCCACATCGTATCCCGGGCATCCGCTGCAGCGCTGGCGACCATCAGCGCTCGGTGGGTGCAGCATCCCCATCGTTTGCCCCCAGGCCCGAGGCGCGAACGGTGCCGCTGCCATCCCCATTCAGCGAGAAGTGGCCGGCCACGTTCCGCACGTCAATCCCGCCGGACCCGTCGCGGACTGCAAGGTTGCCGCCGATCTCCAAGAGCTCCATGTCACCCGACCCGTCGTGCACCGCGACATCTCCGCCGACGCTACGGATCGCAATCCCGCCGGAGCCATCTGTGACGGTGACACTGCCTGTTACTTCCTTGATGGCAATGCTGCCCGATCCGTCCCTGACTGAGACGTCGCCGGTGACATCGCTGACCGAAACGTCGCCCGACGAGTCTCTCACTACCAGCCCGCCGGTGCCCGAAACGACCACGTCCCCTGAACTGTCCTCAATGGACACCGGCAAGTTTCTCGGCAGGACCACTTCGAGGTCCAAGCTGGCTCTCGCAGCCAGCCTTCGTGCTCTTGGCATCTCCACCGTCAGGATCACGGTCGTGCCATTCTTCGCCGACCGGACCTGAGCCTGATCCAGAGCCTCAGCTGTCGGCGCGCAGGCCGTCCCGCGGATTGAGACCTCGCCGAGGCCAGCGCTGCCCCTGACAGACAGCGAGCCCGCTCCTGCCTTGATCCGCAAGTCATCGACAGACTCCGCCGATACGGCGAGTGTCCGCCCGGCGGAATGCTCGCACGTCGCACCGAATGCACCCGAGGGGAGTATGGCGAGCGCCGCGAAGACTGCGGCAACGGACCTCCCGTGAGCAACGGCATGAGGGGCGGACGTGCGGAATGTCATGTGGGGTTTGGACGCTCCAGAGGTGCAAAGGGTTAACGGCGCGCCGGGTCCGCGGCCTGTGAGGAGCGAATTCAGGCTGCCGCGCTCTCGGCAGTGAGACACTGTTGGAGAATGCCGGCCGCACTGCTTTCCCGCCTGACCGCTCTGCTCCTGGCCTTGGCGTCGCTATGCCTGGCGGCCGAAGTCAGCCAGCTCACCCTCCTGCACGTCAACGACCTCCACGCCCGCTTGCTGCCCGACGAGAACGGCATCGGTGGGTTCGCCCACCTTAAGACAGCGATCGACCGGGAGATCGAAACCAGCGAAAGTGCCTTGGTCCTGCATGCCGGCGATATGGTGCAGGGCTCGCCGGTCTCAACCATTTTCGAGGGCACGCCGTTGTATGAGGTGGCCAGCGAGATGGGATTCGACGCGCACTGCTTGGGAAACCACGAGTTCGACTACGGCTGGGAGAAGATCCGAGAGTTCGAGGAGGCCTCCGGTGCGCCCATCGTAGCCGCGAATGTTACCGACCCCGACGGCCGGCATCTGGTGAGGCCGTACGTGACGCTGGATGCCGGAGGTGTTCAGGTTGCCGTGATCGGCGCTCTCACTCCGCGCCTGCCGAGGCTGATCAAGCCCGTGCAAGCGGGCAATTGGGTAGCCCGCCCGCTCGTCGAAGGATTGCGCTCCACCGTCGAGGCCCTCGCGCCACAGGCAGACCTGGTCGTAGTGCTCGGCCACCTCTTCGACGACGAGGACGAGCTCGTCCTGCGCGAACTTCCCGAGGTTGACGTGCTGGTCGGGGGACACGACCACGGGGGCCGGGACGAGCCCCTCGTGATCGACGGGCGCCTGGGAGTGAAACTGTGCCCTTACGGTCGGGAACTCGGGCGCCTTGACCTATCGGTGGACACCGAGCGTGGCCAGGTAATCAGCCATGAGTGGCGGCGCATTCCCATTCGCACAAGCCTGTATCCGGCCGATCCTGCGGTGGCTGAACTGGTGGAACGCTGGGAGTCGAAGGTGTCTAACCTGGTGGACGTTTCGGTGGGCCAGTGTGCTCGGCCACTGAGCCGCTCGGAGATCAAAGCGCTGATCGAGACAGCCCTGCGCGAGACCACGGGCGCCGAGGTTGCCTACATGAACCGTGGCGGCGTTCGCGATTCCCTGTCCGCAGGAACGGTCACCGCCAGGCACATCTGGAACATCCTGCCATTCGACAACGAGATCGTCGAGACAGAGCTGACCGGCGCCGACCTGCAGTTCGCCCCTGACCTGTCGGGAGTGCTCGAACCGGACCGCCAGTACCGCTTCGTCACGAACGACTATGTGGCGGGGCTCGAGGAGTACCGGAACCTCCAGTTCCGGCCAGTCGGAGTGACGCTGCGCGACGCGTTCCTCGAGTGGGTCAAGGAGCGCGGGCGAGTGCCGTAGCGTTTGGGCGGCTACTGCCCGCGGCGCTCCCTGTCGTAAGGGGCGCCTGTGCCCGAGGAGCCAAGGAAGAACTTCCGCCCATCCTCGAAAGTCACGTCCCGCCCGTTGGCACGGTTGGAGCGGTCCTTGGCCTGATAGCCGTCCACCACCACGATCTGCCCGATCTTGATGGTGTCCCTCTTGAGGCCGCGCCGCAGGAGGCTGTTGGGCGTGCCACCCTCGATCATCCAAATCTCCTTATCCCCGGACTCCTTAGTTACCTCGATGTGGATCCATGTGTGCGGATTGACCCATTCGACCCTCACGACGGGCCCCTTCAGAACCAGCGGCCGATTCGGGTCAAACTCCGCACCAAATGCGTGGTGGGCAATCGCGGGCACGGCCGAGGCCAGCAGCAGGGCGCACGCCAGAACCGCCGCTTCAACCGCTGTGCAGCATTCGCCTCGTCTCATCGCAAACTCCTCCGTTTCCCTCGACTTCGACCGCCTCAGTCATCCGTCTTGCCCAAGGCCTCGGCCTCCAGCACGCGAGCACCGCGCAGGATGCCTCCGAACGAGTAGTTCGCCTCGTGACAGGCATACTCGTAAACGCGGCTGTCGGTCGCGGGCCAAATGTACTCGCCGCTCCATGGCGCCGTCCAGACGGTCGGGTCTTCCACTGTGAACTGGTAAAGGAGCGTCTTGTCGTCGATACGCGAAAAGCGCTCCACAATATGGAGGTTGCGCGAGGCCCCCGACAGTGCCGGCCTGTCGCTGAAATTCGTGGTGTCTATCACCAAGGTGTCGCCCTCCCAGCGGCCCACCGAGTCGCCGAGCCAAAACCTCAAGTCGGGGGGAGCGTGCTCTGCATTCATGCGGACTATGCGGGCATCGTGCACCATCTCGACGAGGATCATCACGTAGTCCTCCGTCTGGACGATGCGCTTCAGGTTGTTGTAGAGGACGGGCAGCATCGGGGGCCCGCCCGTCGAGCCGAAGCCGAGCAGGCAGCGCTCCGCCAGCGGCCGCAGTTCTGGGTCGTCATACGGTCCCGGCTCAAGGCCCTCGTCGATCCACCATGCCCGGCCCGTGTTCTTGCGATACCGCTTGGCGCGGGCGGCTGCGGCCTTCTTGGCCTGGGCCGTCAGCTCCGGACGCCGGCCATTCCTGGGATCGGTGATGATCGAAGTGCGCCACTTGCCGTCGATCTTGTAGGCGCCCGAGCCCCTGTCGATCCAGAACGAGTTGTACCCTCCGACGTTGCCCGCCGCTCCGGGGGACCCGTCGCCTCCCTGCGGTGGCGCGCCGCGCTCAGGATCAGTCGCGGCATTGCGCTCGGCCATGTACTCCGCCTCTTTCTTGGCGATGTCTTCGGCCTCCTCATCCGTTAGGATCAGCTTGTCCCCAAACCTCTCCGGACGCTGCAGGGGCGTCAGGGTAGCGATGTCGTAGGTCCCGGATAGGTCCGGACGTTCGGCCGCCGCGGGGGGCTGGACCGAGAGCGCGGCCGCGCAGAGCAGGATGGCGATGCGGGAAATCATGGCGGCTTTACCTCCTCGCCCGGTCTTCGGCTCGAGCGTGCGCCCCGCCGGGACCGGGGCGACCGCCCAGCGGACAGGCTGGACGGCTGCGGGCCTTGGTGAAACGGCAGGGGTCATTGGGAACTCCCGTCAAGCGGCCTTCGACGGAACTGGCCGTAGAGCAGCTCCTCGACGAACTCGACGCACTTGAAGTCCATCAGCCGCGCACCCTCCTCCATGCGCCGGTATAGCGGCATGGAGATCTTCCAAGGCCGGGTGAACACCTCAGGGTCCTCTATCTCGGCCTCGTAGCGGATGTGGTACGGAGACGTGAGGGTGTAGCGCTCCGTAACCTTGAGCTGGCTGCTGTGATGCGTGCCGGAGCGGTCGAACCACGTTTGGTCGCTATGTCCCGTGACCTCCACAACCAGCGTGTCCCCTTCCCAGCGGCCGACGGACTGGCCCATCCAAGAATCGGTCTCGGCCGGGCCCACATCGCGCATGTAGACCTCCCGGACGGCTCCGGCAAACTCGTACACGATGAGGACCGAATCGTCGGTCTGGAAGATCTGGAAGGGGAACGGCATGTAGGTGGCGCGCGGCACACCGGGCAGATAGCACTTGATCTCCGGATCGCGGTCCAGCCAGTTCGCGCGGTTCTCTTCGCGCAGCTTGGCGGCCTCGGCCTTGTAGGGAATCTTGCCGCCCTCCACCACGCCCGTTCCTCCCGGAACGGCGCCGACTGCCCCCAACTTGACCAGTTCGGCGGCCGGCAACGGACCGCGCGGCCCGTCCCGGAGCATGAGGGAATGCCGGGCTACGTGCGGCTCAACGTCATAGTTGGCGGTGTTCAGCGTCTGCCAGATTCCGTTCAGGTCGGGAGTTCCGCCGGGCAGCCTCGGCGGGCTGAAGCCTTGCTGTGCGCACAGCGGCAGAACGCACGAGAGTACAGTGAGCGCGACGGTCAGGAATCGCAACACAACATAGGCATCATACCGCCACGAATGGAACTGCGTGGCCTCCGCGCGGAGGCTCCGGTCCCTGCTCCAGCGCGCGAGCGGCCTCGGGCCCGACCCGCCCAGCCCAATGGCTCTTGGCGAAGAACGACCCACCATCCCGAAGGCCGGAGTTGGCATAGGTTCGTCATGAGGCTGGTCCTTCGGGGCGCGGCCCGCACGCCGGCCGGCCCGCGCCGCAGCCCATCGGACCCGCCCACGAATGCGCTAGGCTAGGACCTGCGCCATGGTCAAGACCGAGCGCGAGTTTGCGGCTGACATCGTACGAGTCGGCAAGCTGGTCTTCAATAAGGGCTGGGTCGCTGCCAACGACGGGAACATTTCGATCCGGCTTGACGACGAGCGCATCATGTGCACTTCCACGGGTGTGTCGAAGGGCATGATGCGGGTCGACGACATCATCATCGTCGACTACGACGGCAACAAGATCTCCGGAAGGATGGAGCGCACCTCCGAGATCAAGATGCACCTGAAGATCTACGAGCTGCGCGACGATGTCTGCTCGGTCGTCCACGCTCATCCGCCCGTTGCGACGGGCTTCGCAGCCGCAGGAAGGCCTCTCAACACCGCGCTGCTGCCGGAGGTGATAATCGGCCTCGGCTGCGTGCCGCTGGCGAGCTACGGCCTGCCCGGCACCGATGCCCTGACCGAGCCGATGCTGCCGCTCATCCCGCAGTACGACGCTCTGCTGCTGGGCAACCATGGCGCCGTCAGCTACGGGGCAGACGTGATGCAGGCGTACTTCCGCATGGAGACGGTTGAGCATTTTGCGCGCATCAACTTCGTGGCAGAAATGCTCGGCGGTGCCCGAGCCCTACCCCGGCTGGAGGTCGACAAGCTCTTCGAGTCTCGCGGGCGCTACGGCGTGGCGTCGCGCTCCGTGCAGCAGCCAGGCTGCCCCGTCTCAGCCGAGGACGCCGATGGAGCAGGACACGGCGGAGCGATCGGCGACAATGGGATCTACGTCACCCGGGACGAGTTGATCCAACTTTTGGAAGAAGCGATCCGGGTCAAAGGAGGATAGCGATTCATGGGTGAGGCACTCGGACTGATCGAGACGCGCGGTTTCGTCTCGCTGGTGGAATCGGCGGACGCTGCCGTCAAGGCGGCAAACGTCACGTTGGTGGGTTGGGAGAAGATCGGCTCGGGATACGTCACCGTCCTGATGCGGGGCGATGTCGCAGCCGTCAAGGCGGCTACGGACGCGGGGGCGGCGGCCGCCCGACGCGTCGGTGAACTGATCTCGGTGCACGTCATCCCCAGGCCGCACGGCAACCTCGACCAGATCTTCTCAATCTCGGCCGAGGGTGCTGACTAGCCCGGCGGCGCGAACCGCACGACGCAGGAAGGCACTCCCACATGATCTTGGCGCGTGTTGTGGGCAACGTGGTTGCCACGCGCAAGGACCCGCGGCTTGAGGGCAAGAAGCTTCTTCTGCTACAGCATGTGAACCCGAAGGGTGTCGGACAGGAGCGGTTCGTCGTCGCTCTTGACACTGTGGGAGCCGGCGACAGGGAAACCGTGATCTGTGTCTCGGGGAGTTCAGCACGCATGGCCTCGGGGATGAAGAGCACGCCAGTGGACACCGCCATCGTGGGCATCGTCGACGGCATTGGGCTGCTGGCCGGCGAGGAGTGATGCGGCTGGCTCGGGTCATCGGAAACCTCTGCGCGACAGTTAAGGACCCCCAGTTGGAGGGTCGAAAGCTGCTGCTGCTCCAGCCCCTCGGGCCGGACGGGTCGGATGCGGGATCTCCGCTCGTGGCGATCGACTCGGTCGGGGCCGGAGCCGGAGAGACCGTCTACTGGTCCGGTCGCCGGGAGGCGTGCTTGGCGTTTGACCCACCGCTTCCGTCGGACGCAAGCGTGACGGGCATCGTCGACTCCGTGTCGAGGTCCGGCGCATGATCCTCAGCCGGGTGGTGGGAGAGGTTGTCGCAACCCACAAGCACCCCACCCATGAGTCGTTCAAGCTCCTTCTCGTGCAACGGCTGGACCGTGCCGGCGAGACCCGCGGAGCTCCCTTCGTAGCAGTGGACGTGCTGGACGCGGGGAGCGGAGACACTGTCCTTCTGACGCTGAACGGGTGGGCTGCCATGACCGCCGTGCGGAGCGGACCTGCCCCTCTCGATGCGGCCGTGATAGCGATCGTCGATCAGGTGCAATGGCTCGACAACGAGCCGGCGGCACCCACATGATGCCGCCGCCAGCCAGCACCTTCTGGCAGCCACATCTGCCAAACTGTCGGCGAAACGCCGAGTGAGCCCTGACAGGCAGGACGTGAATCCAATAGCCTCTTACTTCCTGCAAAGAACCAGCAGGCTCGTGAGCTACGTGCTCTGCCAACGCTTGGACCCGGAGTGGGATACGGCGTTGCGAATCGATTGATTGCGCCCGATGCTGCATGCACCGCAAGACTCTTGCATCCACCCTCGCAACGAGCTTCAATGGGCCTCAGCGATCGATTGAGCCGACGTGACCTGACGATTCTCCGCAATCTGGCGACACGCCAACTGCTAATATTGCCAATGATGCGGCGTTGGAGCCGTCGCGCGTTCTTGGTGACGGCGTCGGCTGCGTCGGCGGCACGGGGGACCCGCGTAGCGTCCCCGCGCTCAGCGTTCGAGGACACCCTGACAGGCCGCGAGGTCGAGCGGCTAACCGATCCGGGTGTTCTGCACCACCTTCCCGGACCTAACCACCGCTGCATCTCGCGCAACGGATCGTTTGTCGTAGTCGCGGCGGAGCACGGCGGCAACCGGCAGTTCCACCGCTTGGACATCAGGCGCGAAAGGCTAACCCAGATCACGGCAGGGCCGCCAGTACACCCGTATGCCGCGCATCTGCGAGGCAACGACAGAGGGCTGTACTTCCTGCAGGGATCGCAGCTCGTGCAATCTGACATTGGCGGGGGCGGGGCGCGCGCCCTCTATGAGTGCCCTGGAGGATGGTCGCTGACAGGCGATCTCGACCTGTCAGCCGGGGAACGATTCGCGGCGGTCATTGAGATGCGCGAGGAAGACGTGAGGCCGACGCCCAGCGCGCAGTTCGAGGCGCGCCCACGCTGCCGGATCGTGCTGGTGGACTGCGGCAGCCGCGCCACACGAGGTGCCAGCACAGTCATCTGCGAAGAGCGTCGGTGGCTTGCGTCGCCGCGATTCCGGCCTTGGCGGTCGCAGTTGCTGTTCGAGCGCGCCGGGCCCTGGCAACGGGTGCGGCAGCGCCTGCAGATCATCAATCTGGACGGCACGGGGCGACGGGCCGCTCGATCGGCCCAAGGGGGAGAGCGGATCCGCTCGGCCTACTGGTCGGCTGACGGCTCGCAGCTGCGCTTTGCGCACTTCCCCGACGGTCGGAAGTGGTCGTCCAGCATTCGCAACCTGCAGCCAGAGACGGGCTCCGAGACAACGCATGCCCCGTGTTCGGCTTACGACTGGATGGTCGAGAACGCAGATGCGAGTACGATCCTCGGGGCAAGCCGACGCCCGTCCGGTCCCAACCTCTACGTTCTTTTCCCTGGCATGTCCCGCGAGATTACCCTCTGCGAGCATCGCAGCACGCTCCGGCCGTACCCGATGGCCGGCACGGACCGCACGGATCCTAATGCCGCCAGTCCGGCCCCGGCCATAACCCGCGACAGCTCGCGGGTCTACTTCGTGACGGACTGGGAGGGAAATCCAACCCTGTACCGCATGGCAATCGACGACTTGGTCGAGGAGACGTCCGGGTGAGCGATGGGCCGGTCGCCTGGCGGGCGAGGTTGACAGAATCAGGGCAGCGCTCTAGGGTGAGGGATCTCGACAGGGCCTGCGCGGGAACCATGTTCCGGGATATAGAACCCCTGATAACCGGCGCCAACGGCTTTGTCGGCAAGGTGGTCCTAGCCATGCTGCTGGATCGCTTTCCCGACGTGCGCCGTGTGCACGTCCTGATACGGCCCCGGCCCGGACAGAGCGCGGCGGAGCGCCTCCGATCGGACGTCCTAGACTCCCCTGCTCTTGAGCCACTGGTCCGAAAGTGCGGCCGGGACGTGGTCGAGAGCCGCGTCCACGTGCTATCCGGTGACGCCGCAGAACCGCTGGCAGGAATAGCCGAGCGGGAGGTCCGGTCGATGGCAGGGCGGGTCGGTGTGGTAATCAACTGCGCCGGGCTGGTCGACTTCTTTCCGCCGCTGGACGCCTCCATCCGCGCCAACGTGGACTCCGTCCTCCGGGTGGCCGAACTCTGCAAACTCGTGGAGGCGCGGCTGGTGCATGTATCGACTTGCTACGTGGCGGGCGAGGACGACGGTTTAGTTGAGGAGACCGAGCCGGTCGAGGGCTACTATCCCCGGCGGGCCGGGACTGGCGACAGAGCTTTCGGTGCTCTTGCGGAACTGGAGCACTGCCGGCGGTTGGCGGAACCGGCGGCGAGAGGCCTCAAGGGCCCCGAGCGGGCCGAGTCGCTGGCCGAACTCGGCCGCCGACGGGCCGCCCGCTGGGGATGGGTCAACACCTACACGTACACCAAGGCGTTGGGAGAGCAGGTTCTGGCCGCCCGTGCTGAGGTGCCGCATGCCATAGTCAGGCCGGCGATCGTCGAGAGTGCGCTGGCCTATCCGTTTCCCGGCTGGATCGAGGGAGGCCGCACAGCGGCCCCGCTGGCACTGATGGCACTGGGAGGCCTTCTGGACTGGCCGGCGCGTCCCGAGCTGAGCTTGGAGGTCGTGCCCGTCGACTATGTGGCCGCTGCCGCTCTGACAGTCGCCCGGAAGCTGCTGGAGGGCGGCGCGAGGCCCGTCTACCATCTGGCCACCTCGGACGTCAATCCGTACCCGCTGGGAGACCTTATCCGCCTGCTGCACAGCCAGTCTCGCGGGAATGGTGGACGGGCCGGAGGTCCCCCGGCGTGGCTCGTCCCGTTCCCGCGCCTGCGGTTCCTCGCCCCGGCCGAAGCCGAGCGCCGCCGCACCCGGCTGCGTCGGCGGATCTCCCGCGTTCGCTGGCTGCTCCGTTGTGCGGGGCGCCATGCGGCGGCCGCCCGCCTGCGACCGCTAGAGCTCCAGCTCGGATTCCACGCGGAGACCTTCCGCCAATACCTGCCCTTTATTCACGACCACCAGTACGTCTTCGAGACGGTCAACATCCGCCAGGCCTATGCGGGCGCCGATCAGGATTGGCGGGCTGCCCTGCCCTGGGAGCCGGAGAGCATCAACTGGCCAGACTACTGGCTCTCATGCCAGATTCCCGGCTTCCGCCACTGGATCCAGCCGAAAGCGGTGCGACAATGGTCTTTTCGTTTGTAACGGGCGCTTGGGCGCCTTGGGAGTGGCAGATTGAGCACTGTTGACCTCCGCAGCGACACGGTGACACGCCCGACCCCGGCAATGCGGCGTGCGATGCACGACGCAGAAGTGGGGGACGACGTCTTTGGGGAAGATCCGACGGTCAACGCGCTGGAACGCAGGGCGGCGGAACTGGTGGGCAAGGAAGCTGCGGTCTTCGTGCCCTCTGGCACGATGGGCAACCAGATCGCCGTGGCCGTGCACACGTCCCCAGGACAGGAAGTGATCTGCGAGGAGAATTCCCACATCGTCCTGTACGAGATGGGCATGCTCGCCAGGTTCTCGGGCTGCCTCGCCCGATCCATTCCGGCCGCGGACGGGCGCCTTGACTGGGAATCCATACGCCCACGCGTAAGGAGGCCTTCGGACCACTTCCGCGGCACGGGCCTGATCGCTCTTGAGAACACTCACAACCAAGCGGGCGGGCGGGTGTATTCCATGGCGGCGCTTAGGGAGATCCGGTCGCGATCGGCCGAATCCGGGATCCCCGTCCACATGGACGGTGCCCGCGTTTTTCATGCCGCGGCGGCCCTCGACGTGTCGGTGGCCGAAATCGGGGCCACGGTGGATTCGCTGACGTTCTGCCTGTCCAAAGGCCTGGGAGCCCCGGTGGGATCCCTTCTGACCGGCACCCGGGAATTCATTGGCGAGGCACGCTTGGTGCGCAAGGCCTTGGGTGGCGGCATGCGCCAGGCCGGTGTGCTGGCAGCAGCCGGCCTAGTGGCCCTCGACCAGAGCCCTGTCAACATTCCTGCGGCACACGAGAATGCCCGTTTCCTTGCGGAGGCCCTCGCAGAAGTGCCGGGCATGGCAGTCGCCCCGGGCAACGTCGAGACCAACATCTTGTTCGCCGACATTTCGGGCACCGGCCTTTCCAACTCCGGCTTCACGGCAGCACTGTGCGCATCCGGAGTGCTCGTGCTGGCTCTGGCTCCAGGACGCGTGCGCATGGTGACCCACCAGGACGTTGACCGCGCGGGCTGCGAGCGGGCCGTCCGAGCCATCCGAGACGCCTGTTCTAGGGCCGGGAGGGTGAATTGAGCCCCGTGCCTACTCGACCGGTCCGGTGGGGTCTGCCCATGGCCTTCGTTGCGGCGAGCTTGCCCGCCCAGCACCTGTTTGACGCCGCACCTGGCCGGGCCCTGCGGTTCCAACCCAGCGACCGCGCCGTTCTGGCCGGCGATCAGGATCGCAAGGATCTTCCCTGCCGGGTCACGCCCCAAGAACCGCACCTCGGCTTCGACCTGAAGTTCACAGCGGGCTATGTCGTTCAGGTGCAGGCCGACTCCATAGCCGCCGGAGGGGACGACCTCCGCGTGCTGTTCCGGGTGCGGCCGGTCTCCGGCCCCGACCGCAAGCCTGCCTTCTTCCGACAGACATTCCCCGTCGCCCCTGCCAGCGCCGAGGGCGGCGGCAGAGCGACCTTTCCCGGACGATTCATCGTCGGTCCGGGTCAGTACGAGGTCGACTGGCTGATGCGCAACCGCGCTGGCCAAGTCTGCTCAGCTCACTGGACCGCCACTGCGCGGCTGCCCCCCGCCGTGGCGGGCCTCGCAGCGGCCCCGCCTCCCAACCACGTTGCGCCCTTCAGCGAGAGCACATTCGCCGAGGCCCCGCCCATCGCGCGAGCGTCAGACCGGGACGGGGGACTGCACATCTCGCTGCTGCTCAACGTCGCCCCGTTGGAGCGCGACCGCTTCAGGCTCAGCGGCCACGAGGTCGGGTGCATCGTCGGAATGCTCCGCTCCCTGCACGCCGAGCCCCGGCTGGGCCTATTCAGCCTGATCGCATTCAATGCCTACGACCGGCAGCTTGTGTACGAGGTCCGGGGACAGCCCCGGCTCGACTTCGAGTCGCTGGGCGACGCGATCGAGGAGACCCCGGGAGGAGTGGTCGACTTCGACCAGCTGGCGGATCCTGACGGTGAGAAGCGATTCCTGGAGGACGTGCTGACGCGCTCACTATCCGCAGGGCCCCGCGCGCCGGACGCACTGGTGGTCATCGGACAGAAGGTGGACCGCGAAGCGAGGCTGGAAGAGGGCCAGTTCCGCCCGAGCACACGCCCCGCCGTACTGCATCAGTTTGCATTCCACCGCAACCCACAGAGCTATCCCTGGACGGGAGCGATCGAGGCGGCGCTGCGGCCCCACGGTCTGGTAGTCTCCACCATCTCGAAGGCCGAAGACTTCGGACGCGCCCTCGCCCGGATGCTGAGCGGCTTCCCGGGAAGCTGACCCCCAAGCGACCCGAACTCCGGCCCCGCCGAGGGCATAATGGGACGGAAATGCGGATCTTGGCAGCCGCCGCAGTCGCGGCAACCATCGGAACTCCAGCCTCGCCAGCCTCAGAGCGGCCGAACATCGTCTGGATCCTCTCCGAAGACCAGTCGGACCACTTCGGACCGTTCCGGGAATCGGTGGCCAAGACCCCCAACGTGGACAGGCTGGCGGCCGAAGGGGCGAAGTTCACGCGGGCTTTCGTGACCGCGCCGGTCTGCTCGCCGTCACGGTCGGCAATCATCACCGGCATGTACCAGACCACGATCGGTGCGCACAACCATCGCAGCGGACGTGGAGACTTGCGCATCCAGCTTCCGCCGGGCGTCGAACCGCTGCCGGCCATCCTGCAGCGGGCAGGATACTACGTCACGAACGGTACTCTTCTGGACAGCGGGGACCTGCGCAAGGGCAAGACGGACTACAACTTCGAGTTTTCCGCCGACCTCTACGACGCAGCCGACTGGGCCGGCAGGGCGGACGGCCAGCCGTTCTTCGCGCAGATCCAACTGCGCGGCGGCAAGCGCCGCGACCAACGCTCGCTTGAACGGCTCCGGGGTGTTCGCACGGCCGGAATTCCCCCCGAAAAGGTCACCCTGCCACCGTACTACCCGGACCATCCGGACATTCGGACGGACTGGGCGCAGTACCTGGAGTCCGTGGAGCACGTCGACTGGGAAGTCGGCCAGATCCTGCAGCGCTTGGAGCGGGAGGGCATCAGCGGCAGCACGGCGGTCTTTTTCCTCAGCGACCACGGTGTCAGCCACGCCCGCGGAAAACAGTTCGTGACCGAGGAGGGAACTAAGGTGCCGCTGGTTGTTCGCGCCCCGGACCGGGTTGAGGCGGGCCTTGTCCGTGAGGATCTGGTGGCGCACATCGATGTCGCGGCCACCACGCTGGCATTCGCTGGCATCGACGTCCCGGGCTGGATGGAGGGTCGCCCGTTGTTTGGGCCTGATGCCGCTCCGCGAGAGTTCGTGGTGTCTGCGCGGGACCGCTGCGACGAGACGGTGGACCGCATCCGGAGCGTCCGCACAGAGAGGTACCGATACGTCCGTAACTTCGTGCCGGAGAGGCCGCATCTGCAGCCCAACCGGTACAAGGACGCCAAGGCCGTCCTGAAGGCCCTTCGGGCGCTGCACGGGGAAGGCGCACTGCCGAAGCGGGCAGATGCGATGTTCTTCAGCCCCCGACCCCAAGAGGAGCTCTATGACCTGGCCGAAGATCCCTGGGAGATGCGCAATCTTGCAGGGTCGCCCGACCACCAGAAGACGCTCGGCAAGATGCGCGGCCTGCTGGAGGATTGGATTCGCGACACGGGAGACCGCGGCCAGGACTTCGAGTCGGCGGCGGAATACGACGCTGACATGGCAGTCTACGTGAGGGGGCGCGAGGGGCCCGATGTGGAGACATTACGGCGCAACATCGACGACACAGCCGCGTGGCGCCGGACGCGCACGAACGGGGCTCCATGAGGCCCATCTCGCCCGCCCCTCTTTGGGCTGTACCATCTATTGCATGGGCCAGTTGATCCACACTTCAAAGATCCGCATCTTCCAAGACCAGCCTCCCGAGAGGAGGGCCTTTGTCGAGGGGTTCGATGCCCCTCTGGAGTTCGGCGTCCACGGCGGCATCAAGCACTTCTATCGAATGGAACCGAAGCGAGACCTGCCGGCAACGCTGGACCACATGGTCGCAGCGGTCGGCGGTTGACTGACCGGCACTCTGTCAGGGGCCCTGGCAGTTCGCAGGATTCCCAACCACCCCGACCGCGTCCGGAGCGATGTCGAGGGATACATCGAGAACGTGGACGGCGTGATCCGCATCACGCGCATCCGTGTGCACTACCACCTCAAGATCCCCGCGGGAACTCGGGATCGGGCCCAGCGCGCCTTGGACACACACCAGGCAAAGTGCCCGGCGGCCATGAGCGTAAAGGGAACGATCGGGATCGAGACAAGCGCGGAAATCGAGGAAATCTAGGCTTCGAGCGTCGCTATCAACCCTCTTTGTCGATGTCGCGATGCTGGACGCGCGCGGGACGGCCGCCTTCCGAAAGTCGTTTGGCCACCTCTTCGGCGAGGTATACGGACCGGTGCCGGCCTCCTGTGCACCCGAGATAGATGGAGATGTAGCTCTTGCCCTCGGACGCATAGCGCGGCACGACGAACTCCAGCAGGCCCATTACGCGATCCAGGAACTCGTGGGTCTCTGAGTAGGACTCGAGAAAGCGCGCAATCTCGGTAGTCCGCCCTGTCAGCTCCCGAAGCGTGGGCTCGTAGTGCGGATTGGGGAGGAATCGCACGTCCAGGACAACATCGGCGTCGACGGGAGCGCCGTACTTGAAGCCGAAGCTGCCCACCGTAACGCGAAGGCCGCTCACCTCGGAGTCGCCGCGGAAAACGTCAATGACCCGCCGACGCAAGTCGTGAACATTGAAGTCGGTTGTGTCGAGCTCGATGTCCGCCAGCGCGCGGATCGGGGCAAGCAGCGCTCGCTCCGCTGCAATGCATTCGGCGACGGTGGCCCCCCCGACTGGGTGGGGTCGGCGGGTCTCGCTGAAGCGGCGCTGGAGGGCGGCATCGGCAGCCTCCAGGAACATCAACACGACCGAAACGCGAGCCCGGATTTCCCTGTAAACGGGCGGAAAGCGTACTAGTCCTTGGCGGCTGCGGATGTCCACGACCAGCGCTGCCCGGACCGAAGAATCCGCCAACGGCCCGGAGTCCGCGAAAGGCAACATCAGATCGACGGGCAAGTTGTCCACGGTGTAGAAGCCCATGTCCTCGAGCGCCCGGAGCACCGTGCCTTTTCCCGACCCGCTCAGGCCGGTCACGACGGCGAGGCGCGCACTGCGGGCCAGCGCGACCGCCGCCGGCACTCGCCCCAAGGCTAGTCACCCTCTACGAGTTCGGCGTCTCCGTCCCGGCGGCGCACCAGCACGCTGACCTTACCGGTGGTGGCGTCGCGGTAAGGGACGAAGTCCCGGCGGCCACCCTCCAGCAGCAGCAAGGCTTCGTCTGGCGTCATTGGCTTCGGCTCGATCCCAACGGAGCGCACGATCCGGGGACTCCGGTCAGGCGGTTCCACGGTCGACTGCGGAACCGCGCCCGTTTGGCGCATGTAGAGCTCCACGAGGGGCGAGGGCGAATCGCGCTGGCGGCCGGGCCGATGTGTGTCGATGATCTTGCGGCGATGGCGAATCGCCTGCTTCTCCAGCTTGTCAAGCGCACCGAGCGTGGCCAAGAAGGGAGTGCTGCCCGTGCCTGCCACGACCAGCGTGTGCCTCTTGGCGCGGAGCGTGACTTCGGCGGCGCATAAGTGGCGCTGCCGAGAAAGGCGAATCTGCGACTGCAACTCGCCCCTGCGCGTAAGGATACGTTGGATCTTGAAGAGTTTACGCTGCAGCTTGCTGCGGTCCCGATCCGAAAGCGCAGCCTTAAGGCCCGAGTAATCGATTCTCACTTCTCTCACCTCCGGGACTGCACCCGGCACACGGAATCTAAGCTGCCCAATGCCAAACAGTGGGCGGCAGATCATCCTCTCTGCATGATAGCAGCGCCGACCCCGCAAGCCGCTGCGAGGGGACGATTCGGACCTCCAATCAGCAGATAAAAGGACCACGCACTTTCCCCGCAAGGTGCGCGTTCCTGGCAGCTTCCCGGCACTTCCAGATCGGACGATTCCCGGGCCATGTCCTCGAGAATTCCGACGATGCCAACGTCCGCATTGCAGCCAATGCGTGCCTCATTCTGATCCCTGACCCGCGCTGGACGGGCCATTCGCGCATGAGAGCGAATGCCGGCGCATCACGGCAAAGCCGGCGACCACCGCCCTACCCCGGGCGCCGCCTCCATTGCCCAGCGCCACCAGCGGGCTTTGCGTGACCGCGGGCAGCCGGACGCCCCCGGAACTATAGGTCGCTGGCTGGCTCGGCGGTCGCGGCGACCCGCATTGGCGAGCCCCAACCGCCGACCGCGGGGCGCGACGCGGCGGGTCCTACGGTTAACGCAGAGGCCAGGGGCCGGGTGCTAGGATGCTGGAAATCCGAATGTGGCGCTCCTACCTGCTGACGTATCCATTCATCCTGCTGTACGTCGCGATCATAGTGCCCCTGTTCGTACCTCTCACTTGGCTGACAAGGTCGATCAGGCCGATCTACTGGATGGCGCGGCAGGGCTGCCGCGTTGGTCTCGCCCTTTCGGGTGTCCGGCTGAGGCTGCTCAGCCCGGAACGAGCACGCCTGCACCCGTGCTGTGTCTTCGTGGCCAACCACGTCAGCAACGTGGAGGCCCCGGCGTTATTCGCCGTGCTGCCTAGAGTGGCGGTCATCATCAAGGACTCACTGGGGCGCATTCCGCTGCTGGGGTACACGATGCGCATGGGCGGATTCATTCCTGTCGACCGCGGAGCAAAGCAATCGCGGAGGCAAGCCCTCCGAGACGCAACCCAAACGCTACAGTCTGGAATCTCAATGCTTGTCTTCCCTGAGGGTACGCGCAACCCGACCGAAGAACTGTTGCCATTCCGGACCGGGCCATTTCAGATGGCGATCGAGACCGGCGTTCCCGTCGTGCCGATCACCGTGCACAACGCGCGGGCGCTCATGCCGAAGGGCGCGAGACACCTGCGGCCAGGCGTCCTCACCCTTTCGTTCCACACGCCCGTGCCGACGGCGGGGCTAGCCGAGGGAGACCGCCTCGCCCTGATGACCAAGGTTCGGCAGTCAATGCAGGCGGCCCTGGTGTCAAAGCCAGCCTGAAGCCCCTCAGCCGCAGAACATTCCGGAAGATTTCTGATACAGTGGGGGAAAGTGCCTCGGGAAAGGAGTGCTTGACATGCCGCGCTATTTCACCCTACGGGAGGCCGAAGGGCTGCTCCCAACGATCAAGGAGGGCTTGACAGAGGCAATTGCGGACAAGGAGCGGGTTGAGGCGATTGATCAAGCCATGAGCGACCTGTCGGCGCGCATTTGCATGACAGGCGGGGCAGAGGTCAACCCCGCTCAGGTGGCGCACCAACGGCTCGAGCGCGTCTCGCTGGTGCACTCTATCGAAAAAAAGGTGTCAGAGATCCAGCGCAGCGGGTGTCTGGTCAAGGACTTGGACATGGGGCTGCTTGACTTCCCGGCCCTGCTTGACGGCGTCGAGGTTTACCTGTGCTGGAAGCTGGGCGAGCCGAGGATCGAATGGTGGCATTCGACCGAGGAAGGCTATTCAGGGCGACGCCGCATAATGGGCGAGTTTGGCGAGGAAGCGACACTCCGCCCCAACTGAGGCGCGGGGAGGCACAGCCCGGCTTCCCTATCGGTAGGGTAGGTCTCGGCGCTCCCGCCAGTCGTCGCCCGTCCGCCGAAACCAGTCCATCGTGAGGTCGTCGAGGCGGGCCATCACTGCGGCATGTTGCGGATCGTCTGCCAGATTGCGCATCTGGTAGGGATCCGAATCGTTGTCGTACAGCAGCCAAGGCCCGTGCTGATGGCGGGCATAGGTGTACCGCCGCGACCGAACGGCACGCCAAGGCGGGTGCTCGCCGCGTTCCGTTGGCGTGTAGCTCTGAGCGTAGACGGACTCGGGCAGTCCCGACGGCTGGGATCGAGTGGAGTCTGAGATGTGGCGCGAAAGATCGGTGCCCGCCACCACTGACGGGACGGCCATACCCGCCAGTCCGAGCATCGTCGGCACAAAATCCACGTGGGAGAACGGCACGGACAAGACCTGAGCCGGCACAACACCGTCGGGCCAGTGCACGATCCCCGGAACGTGTAGCGATTCCGCCCAAGGCTTGCGCTTCAGGTAGGTGCCTTGGGACCCCAGCATGTCTCCGTGGTCCGACGTGATGACGATGATCGTGTTGCGGAACTGCCCCGTCTCCCGCAGAGCCGAGACGATTCTGCCCACCTCGTGGTCCAGGAATGTGATGGCGGCATAGTAACCGGCAATGTCGGCTCTGCTGCCGATGGTGCGGTTTGGCCGGAATTCCACTGGGCCCCGCCAGTTTTCGCGCATGCGCAGCCGTTCGGGCTCGTAGAGAGCCATATACTCGGGCGGTGCCACGTAGGGGTTGTGTGGCGGGCCCCACTGGAGATAGGCCAAGAACGGCGTGTTGGGATCTCGCCGGATGAATGAGATCGTCTCGTCGGTGAAGGCCTTAGCGGAGTAGCCGTCGATCGGAATGGGATCCGGCGAGTCCCGGAAATAGTGCATGTTCCAGTAGGAGTGGCTACAGATGTTGGCGGCCCAGCGCTGAAACCCCTGGCGGCGGGCGGGCTTTACAAAACCGGGAAGGCGCTTGCCGCCTTCCAAGTGCCACTTTCCGGCGAATGCCGTGCGATACCCGTGGTCTTGGGCGATCTCCGCGATGGTCAGTTCGGCGTCCGGCAAGGGCGCATCGTTGACGTCAACCCGATGCTGGTGGCCGAACCTGCCGGTAAGCAGCGTACCTCTGGCCGGGCAGCAGACCGGGCAATTGGCGGTCACATTCGAGAGCAGGGCCCCGCCGGAGGCCAGGGCATCCATGTTGGGCGTCTGAACGTCCGGATTGCCCATCGCGCCGAGATCCATGCCCCGCCACTGATCGGGCATCAGGAACAGGATGTTGGGCCTGGCAGTTGAGCTTCGTGAGCAAGCTGCGCCCAACGTTCCGGCCGATGCGAGAAAGTCCCGGCGGCTCAGCACAGGGCCAGAATGTCAGGACTCGCAGCCAACTGTCAAGCTGACACCTAGCCGTCCTGCGAACGGTGGTTGCCAGCCGGACCCATGCGTGGCCCGCCAGTTGGGTGCCGGCTCTTGGAATACGACCGGGTTCATTCCGAGTAGTGCCACTGGGTCCCCGAAGGGCCGTCGCGGAGGATTACGCCCCGCGCGGCGAGCCCGTCCCGGATCCGGTCGGCAAGGGCGAAGTTGCGGCCGCGGCGGGCCGCCGCTCGTTCCTCCACGAGCCGCTCGACCTCGCCACGGGCGACGCGTGCCGCAGACGGCGGCCGCATGACATCGAAGATCCGGTCGAACTCGCCCAGCAGGGCGAGCCCCTCGGAAGCGTTGCCGGGCCCGAACGTGCCGGAGTCCATGGCCGAGTTTGCCGCCCGGACATACTCGAACACAGCCCCTAGGGCACCCGCCGTGTTGAGGTCGTCATCAAGCGAGTCCCGGAACTGTTCGCGCGCCCGGGCCGCCGCGGCCGACGCGTACTCTCCATCCGGGAGCCGATAGCCGTCCTCCAGCCTCCGGGCGAAGTTCCGCAGCCGTTCGATCGACGACGCCGCGGCCCGCAAGCCGTCGAACGTGAAGTTGAGCTGCTTGCGGTAGGGGGTGGCCACGAGCAGGTAGCGGATGGCGTCGGGGGAATGGCCACGATCCAAGAGATCCCTGAGCGTATAGAAGTTGCCCTCGGACTTGGACATCTTCTTGCCATCGACCAAGAGGTGCTCGGCATGGACCCAGAAGCGCGCGAACGGCTTGCCGGTGGCGCTCTCCGACTGGGCGATCTCGTTCTCGTGGTGCGGGAACTGCAGGTCCACGCCTCCGGTGTGAATGTCGAAGGTCTCGCCCAAGTACTCCATCGCCATGGCCGAGCACTCCAAGTGCCAGCCGGGCCGCCCCGGTCCGAACGGGCTATGCCAGGAGGGCTCTCCCTTGCGGCTGGCCTTCCAGAGCACGAAGTCGCGCGCGTCGTCCTTGCCATACTCGTCGGAGTCGACGCGCGCGCCTACGAGGACGCTTCGCGAGTCCAGCCGCGACAGCTTGCCGTAGGACGGCAGGCCGGAAATCCGAAAGTAGGTCGAGCCGTCCACCTCGTAGGCATGGCCGGCCTTGGCGATGCGCTGGACGAGGCCGATCATCTGCGGAATGTGGTCGGTGGCCGCCGGCACGACCTCAGGCCTTTCAAGCCGCAGATGGGCGCAGTCCTCGAAAAACGCCTCCACGTACTGCGCGGTGTATTCTCCGATCGGAACGCCGGCGGCAGAGGCGGCGGCGATGATCTTGTCCTCGACGTCCGTGATGTTCATCACGTGGCGCAGCCGCCAGCCGCTGTGGCGGACGTGCCGCCGCAGGACGTCTTGGAAGGCGAACGTCCGGAGGTTCCCGATGTGGACGTAGTTGTAGACTGTGGGCCCGCACGAGTACATGCGGACGGTGTCGCCATCAGAAGGCGCGAAGGCCTCCTCGGTGCGGCTCAGGCTGTTGTAGAGCTTGAAGGGCACGGCCTGTCCGCCGGGATTGCCATTGTACCGGGAGGGAGGCGTATGCCGTAGGCTTCGGCGGCAGTGCCCCCCATGACGCGCAGCCGCTCCGAGTCGCCGAGCCTGCTCACGAACCGCTCGACTGCAGAGAACCACCGACCGTACGAGCTGGCGAGCAGGCACATGGGCCAGTCCGAGCCGAACATCACCCGCCGCGTTCCGAACGCATCCAGGACGGTCTCGAGATACGGCAGCATCTGCTTGTACGTCCACGTGTTCCAGTCGGCTTCGGTGACCATCCCGGAGAGCTTGCAGTAGACGTTCGGGCGACGGGCCAGTTTCCGGATGAGCCCGCTCCAAGGCCGGAAGGATCCTTCCCGGATGCACGGTTTGCCAATGTGGTCGAGGACGAACACTTGGCTTGGGTGGCGGTCCACCAGCACGAGGGCCTGCGGCAGGTGGCGCTCGTAGATCAGGATGTCGTAGACCAAGCCCGCCGAAGTAACCCTCGAGAGTCCCTGGTTGAAGTCCTCCCTGAGCATGTAGTCGTCGTCCGCCTCGTCCTGCAGCACATGGCGGCAGCCGCGAAGCCGAGCGTCCCCCGCTAACCCGTCCAGAGCCGCTCCGAGCCCGGGACCTGCCAATGGCAGCCAGCCAACGACGGCCAGCACGAAATCGGTCTTGCGGGCCTGTTCTAGGAGAAATCGGGACTCGGCCAAGGAATGCCCTGCCTGCACTGCGATCGTCCCTGCCACGCCCACCGCCCCGATCTCGGCCTTGAGATCGACCGGCAGGAAGTCGCGGCGGAGCACCCGCATCCTGTCCGAGATCCAAGTGTGTTGGCTGGGGTCGTAGCGCCAGAGGTGGTGGTGGGCGTCGATCGTCACCGGGACGCCCCTCAGGGCCGGTCTTGGTTCTCGGGCAGGCCAGAGGGCCAGAGTTGGTTGTGCGCTTCGCCCACCGTTTCGCGGATCTCCTCAAGCAGGCCGGGAGGAATCTCCAGGCCAAAGGCTTGCAGGTTGCGCTCCAAATGCCGGCACTGTGACATTCCGACAAGCACGCTCGCCGTGTGGGGGTAGTCGTAGCAGTGCTTCAACGCAACCTGGGAGACATTGAAGCCACGCCTCCTGCAGAGGTCGGCCACCTGCTGGCCGGCGCGCCGCACATCGGCCGAGGCCAAGTGCCACGAGGGGGCGCCCCTCTCGGTAAGGATGCCGAGGTGGAGGGGCGACGCGTTGATCAGGCCGATCCCGAGCTCCTGGCACGAAGGCCGGAGATGGGAATCCAGGTCGTCAGCCATCAGGTTGTAGCGGGCGTACGAGAGGATCGCGTCGACCGGCGCTCGTTCCGCGATGTCGCGCAGGATCCCCAGCGGAAGCCCCGTGATGCCCACGTAGCGGCACTTGCCGGCCCGCTGGAGCTCGCGCGCCACAGGGAGGGCCTCATGCAACACTTGCTCGCGATCGACGAATTCGACATCGTGCATGTGCAAGAGGTCGACGTAGTCTGTCCGCAACCGCCGCAAGGACTCGTCGATGCTGGCCCGCACGCGGTCGGCCGAGAAGTCGAATCGCTCCAGCCCATAACGGCCGCACTTGGTCGCAAGCACGATCTTCTGGCGCCGATGCCCCATGAAGCGGCCTAGCCGCTCCTCGGAGAGAGTCCGACCGTAGTACGGTGAGGTGTCGAAGAAGTTGACTCCGAGGTCAACGGCCATGTGAACGGCCCGCTCTCCCTCGTGCGCGTCGATCTCCCGGAACTCGTTCCCGAGGGGCGAGGCGCCGTATCCGAGAACGGAGACGCTGAGGTCGGTGGGGCCCAGCTTGCGGTACTGCATTTCAGCCATCGGCTACCCTGCCCTTGCGGGCGGACTGCCAGAATAGCAACCCGTCGCGCGGCTCCGCCTTGTGTCCAGCTCCCACTATGCGCCAGCCCCTTCCCCTGACCGAGACAGCCAACCCAAGGTCGGCGGCAATCGACCGAGCGTCCACTGAAGAAGTCCTAGCACTGATCAATGCGGAGGACGCGCGCGTGGCCCGCGCAGTGCAGGCGGAGATTCCGCGGATCGCCAAGGCGCTGGACGCGATTGTGGCTCAGTGGACTCGCGGCGGTCGGCTCTTTTACTGCGGAGCCGGGACTAGCGGGAGGCTCGGCGTGCTTGACGCGGCAGAGTGCCCGCCCACGTTCGGAACAGACCCGGACCGTGTAGTGGCCCTTATTGCCGGGGGACGGGAAGCGCTGGTGCGATCGGTCGAGGGCGCAGAGGACAGCCCGGAGGCTGGTATGCGCGACCTAGCCGCGACAGGCCTTAGCGAAAAGGACGCGCTCGTCGGGATCGCGGCGAGCGGGAGCACGCCTTACGTACTCGGGGCGGTCGATTTGGCAAACTCGGTGGGGGCCGTGACGGTCGGGCTCACTTGCAACCCCGGATCACGCCTGGAGCGAGCCGCCCGTTTCCCGATCACTCCCAGGGTCGGGCCGGAGGTTGTGGCCGGATCGACAAGGATGAAGGCCGGCACGGCCCAGAAGCTCGTCCTGAACATGCTCTCGACAGGCCTAATGATCCGAACCGGGTGCGTACTCGGAAACCTGATGGTCAACGTCCAAGTGCGCAACGCCAAACTTGCCCGCCGGGCGGCGAGGATTGTCAGCGAAGTCTGCTCGTGCGACCGCGCGACATCCCGGAAGGCACTTGAGGAAGCGGGCAATGACGTGCGCGTGGCTATCCTGATGCTCCGCCTTGACCTGGATCCAGAGGAGGCGGAGGGCTGGCTGGCGAGCCACGGCGGAAACCTGCGCGCGGCCCTGGAGTCCGCTCCGAATGGGGCGATCGCACGACCGAAGGCCCCGTGAGACATCGGCCGCCACGGTTGCCCTGCCCCGCGGCGTGTGACACGATGGAGGCCGACGGGCCTGGCGCGCCCCCGAGCCATAACCAATTGCGCCGGGGTTACGTCGTTATTGGAACAGGGGCGTGGGCGCTGGGCGCCGATTCGAGTCGATGCCATGAAGATTCCGACACACATGATTCCTTGGGTGCGCGCGGGACTGATCGTCGCCGCTTCTGCCGCTCTCACGAGCGCAGCGCTGCTCGTATACGGACCAAGTCCTGAGGAACTCCCGACGGTGCTTGTCGAGCGCCGCGACTTCCTGCTGACCATCAGCAGCAGGGGCGAGCTCAAGAGCGCCCAGTCGGTGCAGGTCATCGCGCCCCAGACGCCGGACCTGCAGATCGTGGAGCTAGCGGAGAACGGCAAACCGATCCAACAGGGTGATCTGGTCGTGCGCTTTGACGAGTCCAGCCAAGAAGACCTGCTGATCGAGCGACAGACGGAGGTGCGCCAAGTCGACAGCGAAATCGATCAGGCCCGCGCTGAGCACGCAATCACGGACGAGCGCAACGAGATGCAGATCATGCAGGCCACCTACAACGTCGAGCGCGCGCAGCTTGAGGCAAGCAAGCAGGAGATCCTTGCGGAGATCGAGGCCGAGAAGGCCAAGATCGACGTCGTCATCAGCGAGGGCGAGCTCAAGAAGTTCCAGACCACGGCCGAGGCAAGCGACATGTCGCAGGAAGCGGACATCGAGCGCCTGATGGAAAGGCGGGCAAAGGCGGATCGCGATCTGACACTGTCGCGAACGTACCTCGGCAGCATGGTGCTGCGGGCGCCGGCAGACGGAATTGTCCACGTCCTTCCGAACAACCGCGCCCAAGGATCCTTCGGCACGGCCAGGCCTCCGTTCCAAGAGGGCGACACCGTGTGGACGGGGGCAGCGATCGCTGAGATTCCCGATCTGGAGTCGCTGCGCGTGGAATTCCGAGTGGACGAAGTAGACCGGGGGCGGGTGGCCATGGACCAAGAGACGCTCATTCGGATCGATGCCGTGCCTGACGCCACGCTGAACGGATCGGTCAGTTGGCTCAGCCCGATCGCCACCTTGGTGTTCAACAAGCTGCCCCCCGAGAAGAACTTCCCGGCATTCTCGTCGATCCACCGATTGGATCCCCGGCTGAGGCCCGGCATGAGCGCGACGGTCGAAGTTGTGGTTCAGCGGACGGAAGACGTGCTTCTAATTCCCCGCAAGGCATCGACGCAGATCGACGGCAAGCCGACCGTGTACCTCAAGGACGGTGACTCGTACCGGCCTGTGTCCATCGAGGTTGCGGCAACTAATCGAACCGAGATCGTGGTGGCCTCGGGGTTGGAAGAGGGCGACGAGATCGCACTGGAGCGGCCAGAAGCCAACACACGCGGCATCTAGGCACGAGGAGGAGCCATGTCTACAATGCTGATCCGGGTTGCGGCGGTCACCCTAGCTGCCGCCCTGCTGGCGGGAGGTGCGTACCTAGCTTGGCAGTCGGTGCCGGAAGACGAGAGCGAATTCGCGCTCGCCCAAGTCCGGCGCGGCGATCTGGTGGTCAAGACCTACCTAAGGGGCGAACTGCGCGCAGTCCGCTCGCTGACCCTTACGGCCCCCAACATAGGCGCCATGTCGCAAGTCACCCAACTCGCGCCCACCGGCGCCCTAGCCAATCGGGGCGACCTGCTCTTCGAATTGGACGACTCGGAGCGCGTAGCGGCACTCGAGGACACGCTGCTGGAGGTGGAGCAGATCCAAGAGAACCTGAAGAAGGCCGAGGCTGAGCTGGAAATCCGCAAGAGCCAAGACGAAGTCGAGATCGTACAGGCGAATTTCCAAGTCCGGAGGGCAGAGCTGGAAGTGCAGCGCAACGAACTGCTGGCGGACATCGACGCGCGAAAAAACGAGCTCACCTTGGAGGAGGCCAGGCGCCGCAAGCAGAAGCTCGAGGCAGACATTGAGAACCGCCTGCGACAACGAGAGGCAGAGCTGGCCGTGCTGCGCGAGCAGCTGAACAAGGCCATGGTAGACGTCGACAGGGATCGCCGTCGAATCGCCGAGTCGCGGGTGCTCTCGCCGTTGACCGGGCTTGTTTCGATCCAGCAGAACCGCTCCGGGGGGCGCGGCGGATTCGGACAGTCACTACCGGAAATCAGAGAGGGGGACCAGGTCTACGCGGGAATGCCGGTGGTTCAGTTGCTCGATCTCTCCGAGATGGAGCTGATGACCCGAGTAGAGGAGTCCGAGCGCGCCAACCTGCGGGAAGGCCAGGAAGTCCTAATACGCCTTGACGCATTGTCGGACAAGTCGGTGCCGGGGGAAATCAAGCGGCTGGGCACAACGGCATCCGCCAACATCTTCGCCGGCGAGGCGACCAAGAAATTCGAGTGCGTGATCGAGATTGACATGCGCTCCCTGCTGCAGAGCGTGGGGGCCGAGATCGAACGCATAGAGCGGATACTCGCCACCGCCCGGCAGAATGCAGCGGTCGGATACGGGGCCCAGCGTCGAGGCGGACAGAACTCGCGCCAAGGCGCGACCGATTCCCCGGCGGGAGGGGCGGAACAGGCTCAGGCAGCCGGTGAGGGCGGCCAGCGGGAGCGCCGAGCGGGCGGCAGGGGCCAAGATGGCCAGCAACTTGCACAAGCTGATGGCCAAGCCCGCGGCCAGCGCGGTCAGGGTGGCGGACAGCGCGCACAGGGTGGCGGACAGGGCGGAGGCCAGCGCGGTCAAGGCGGCGGACAAGATGGAGGCCAACGGGCCCAAGGTGGCCGGCAGGGCGGAGGCCAAGGTGGCCAAGGTGGTGGGCAACGTGGGCAAGGCTTCGATCCATCACGCATGCTGAGCCGTCTGCCAGAAGAGGTGAGGTCGCAGGCCGAGGCCCTGCTGAATGACCGGAGCCCGCAAGATCTCAGCGATGAGGAGAGGCAACAGTTCCGACAGATCATGCAGGCCGCGCGCGGTGGAGGCGGCGGCCAGCGTCAAGGTGGCGGCGGCCAGCGTCAAGGTGGCGGGCAAGGCGGATTCGGCGGCGCTCCCGGCGGCTTCGGCGGCGCTCCCGGCGGATTCGGGGGTGCTCCCGGCGGATTCGGCGGAACGCAGGGCGGCGGTGGTGGCCGCCAGCCTGCTGAACCGGCCAGCGACACAAATTCCTCCGGGTTCAACGAAGCAGAGCGTCAGCAGGCGCAGCTGCCCGAACCGCCCCAAGAGGGTTCGGACGTAGACGTCTTGCTGCGGCCCGGGCTGCTCGCAGACGCGGAAGTGACGGTCGAGACCATCCCGAACACTCTCTACATCCCCAACCAAGCTGTCTTCGAGGAAGGCGCGCAAGTAGTCGTCTTCGTCTTGGACTCCGGCCAGCTGAGGCCCAGAAGAGTGGAGCTTGGGCGGCGCTCCGAATCCCAGATAGCCGTCGTGTCAGGCCTGCAAGAAGGCGACATGGTATCGCTGTACCGCCCCGAGGACTCTGGACCCCCTGCCCCGTCCCAGAGCGCGGAACCGTCGGGAGGACCTAGCTTCCCAGGCGGCGGCCGGAGCAGGTGAGGCCACGCGTGCAGTTCCAAATCCCGAACGTTCTGCCCGAGCTCCAAATGGGGATCGGCAGCCTCTTGGCGCACAAATTGCGCACGCTGCTGACCATGCTTGGCATGATCTTCGGGGTCGGGGCGGTGGTGGCGATGCTGTCGATAACGGAGGGTGCTCGGCAGGAGATGATTCGCTACATCGATCTGCTCGGTGTGAACAACATCGTTGTCGAAGCGAACGAGGCGCCTGACCGCGACACGCTGATTTCGGTGCGTGAGGTCTCACCGGGACTCACATTCCGGGACGCCAGGGCGATTGCAGCGAACACACCGAACATCCAGACCATGACCGAGCGGAAGTCCTTCCAGCCGAGCAGCCTCCTGCCAGCCATGGACGGCGACCTTCCCAGATTGATCGGCGTCCGTCCCAACTACACCGAGATCTACAGCATGTCGCTGATCGAGGGCCGATTCTTCACTGAGGACGAGCACGCGCGCTCGGCCCCAGTCTGCGTGCTGGGCGAGCGGGCCAAGATCAGCGTTATGGGCTACGGTTCGGCTGTGGGCGATTACGTCAAGATCAACGAAGTCTGGATGCACGTCATCGGGGTGATGGCCCCGACGGCCACCACCGAGACCCAGGTCGAGGGGCTCGAGGCCGACGATCGCAGCAACGTGATCCTGGCGCCCCTGAACTCCGTCATGCGGCGTTTCGAGGACAACAACAGCTACCTGAAGGACGAGATCGACGGGATCTACATCAGGGTGGATCCCGGCTCCGACCCGATCGAGACGTCGCAGATCGTGCGAGCGATCCTCAACACGACCCACAACGGCGCGAGCGACTTTTCCGTGCTGGTGCCGGCCGACCTGCTCGCCCAGCGCGAGCAGCAGCAGCTCGTGTTCCAGATCGTGATGATCTGCATTGCGGGAATCTCGCTGCTGGTGGGCGGCATCGGCATCATGAACATCATGCTGGCGACAGTGCTCGAGCGCACGCGTGAAATCGGCATTCGGCGGGCCATCGGAGCGCGCCAGCGGGACATCGTGCGCCAGTTCCTGATCGAGGCCGTCATGATCTCCATATTGGGAGGGCTGATCGGCATCGCGGCGGGCTTCGGAGGCTCGAGGGTGATCGCCGCGATCGCCGGATGGGCGACCGTCGTAACAGTGATCTCCATCGTCGTCTCGTTCGGCGTTTCTGTGTTCATCGGGCTGCTGTTTGGCATCTATCCCGCCATGCAGGCAGCCAAGCTTGATCCCATTGAGGCCATCCGCTATGAGTAGTGCCCTTCGCAAGGCATCCACCGTCGCAGCCCTGGCTGTGGCTGCGACCCCCCTGTGCGCACAGTTCGCGACCTTCCCGGACGGGGCATACTTCCGCGAGCAGTGGCAGGCCGCGCCCTATGCAGTCGAGGTGGACTCGGTTTCGAAGCTGGAAGACCACGTGGTCGACGGCAAGCTCCAGCTCTCCCGACGCTCGTACCTCGAGCTGGTGATGGCAAACCACCCGAGCATTCAGATCGAGATCCTGACCGTGCTGCAGTCGCAGAACAGCATTCAGACGGCCTTCAGCCCGTTTGATCCGAACTTGGCGCTGAACTTCAACGCGAACCGCTCGACGAACCCCTCCCAAGACGTGCTCCAAGGCGGCACAGTGATCAGCTCGCTGCGCCAGAATGGCGGTTTCACGTACCGCCAGACGCTCGACACGGGCACGAATTACCAAGTCTCGTTCACGGGGCTCAAGAGTGCCAGCAGCAGCGCGTTCCGAACGTTCAACCCCTCGATCCAGGACACGCTTCAGGTGAGAATCGAGCAGCCCCTCCTGCGCGACCGGGGGCGCGGAATCCAGCGAATCCCGATCCTGATCGCGCGGGCGCGCTATGACAACTCGCAGTCGCAGGCCCTCGACCGCGTGATCGGACTGATTGCGACGGCCGAGAACCAGTACTGGCAGGTGGTGTCGAACCGCGAATCGCTGAATGTCCAGGAGAACAACCTCGACCTGCGCAGGCGATTCCTGGAGCGCTCCGAGCGGGAGCTGGAGCTCGGGGCAATCTCCGCGCTGGACATCTTCCAGCCGCAGCAGAACTTTGCGAACGCACAGGTGGCCGTCACGCGCGCGCGTTACCAGCTGCAGCAGGCGGAAGACCGCCTCCGCCGCCAGATAGGCGCCGACCTAGACACGGAGATCCGCAACCTTCCGCTGGTGCTGACCGAATCGGCTGAGCCCCCGATCTACATGCCGAGCTTCGATCCGGAGGAGTCGGTGCACAAGGCCCTGCTGCTACGCCCGGAGGTGCGGCTGCAGCGGACATTGCTGGCGATTGACGACTACAACATTAAGCGGGACACAAACCTACAGCGGCCGGACCTCTCCATCAACGCCACCTACAGCGCAACGGGGCTTGGCGGGAACCTCTACGAGGCTTCGCTGCTGGGCGGGGCCGCCCAGCTCATCTCCGCCGGCGGCTTTCCGACCGCGATGAACCAGTTGCTGCAGTTCGCCTTCCCGACGTACAGCGTGGGCGTGACCCTCGACCTGCCGCTCAGAAACCGGCGCGCGGCCGTCGCCCTAGCCAATTCCGTGCTGCAGAAGAAGCGCAACATGTACCAGCTGCGGTCATTGGAGCAGCAGGTTCGGCTGGACGTCCTGAACGCCATCACGGGCGTTGAGCTCAGCAAGGCCGCAATCCAGCAGGCAACTGTGGCCTTGGACTTCTCTCAGAAGCGACTGGACGCGGAGCAGCGAAAGTACGACCTGGGCGTAAGCACGGCATTCATCGTGCTTGACGCGCAGGACGATCTGGTACAGAGCCAAGCAGACCTGCTACAGGAGTCGATCGGATATCGGCGGGCCATGGTCACTCTGCTGCAGTCGACCGGAGAGTTGCTTGAAGCCCGTGGGATCCAGCTGAGGTTCGACTGACCAATCCGTCCGTACCGACTGTTCAATAGGATCGCGGGTCCAGCGCCCACCCGTTGGGGGGACGTACAATGGTAGCCAGCGGGGCGTGGCGCAGTCTGGTAGCGCGCCTGCTTTGGGAGCAGGAAGTCGGGGGTTCGAATCCCTCCGCCCCGACCAGCCTAGCGGTGGCCGATTAGGCGAAGGCTATCCCGCGCGGGCGGGCTTCGGATCTAGGTTCCGCCCGATCTCGGCGTCGCTGACGGTGGATGTCCCGATGCCTAGGCTTGGCACGCGGAAACCAGCCAGCCAAGCGATCGCGTTGACTACCACCTTGCGGTACTCGTCGTTCTGCCAGTTTCGGTGGAAGTGGCCGCCCGTGAAGCCGAATCCGCGTCCGCCATCCGGCCTCTCAAGCGTCCATAGCATGGCTTCTTCGCGACCCTTCGCGGCTTGGATGTGGGCGTAGGGCCCCTTGGGGTAGACGTAGGGGCCGTCCCGCACCTCGTCACTGGGCTTGGCGACCAGAATCGGAGTGAACCTGGCACCGTCGATCTCTCGGGGTCCAGAGGCGTCAAAGCCGGCCCGAAAGCGCATGTTGAAGTACCACTCGTCTTCGACGGCGAACGGGCGCACGCCGTTTGCCACCGGATGGTCGGGAAACTGCTCGAAGGCCGGCGTCCAGATCGGATTGCACGACCACTCGTGCTCGTAGTGGCCGCCGAGCCATTGGCGGAACTCCTCGCCAGCGTCCTCCGGCACCACCTCGACTCCATAGTGCATGCAGCCGAGCCCCATGCCTCCGCCGACGAGCCGCCCGACCAAGGCTAGGCGGCCCTTGTCCCTGAGGGGATGCTTGCGGGCGCCGTCGGAGTAGATCACGAGAGCGTCCGCAGTGTCCAAGGTCCCCTCATCCGCCACCCAGCCGTTGTCGTAACGCTCGACGACCAGACCGGGGAGCTGGGCCAGGCGCCGTTCAAGCAGCAGCGTGCCGGCGCGGAACTCGTGCATCCCCGGCGGGTGGCTGGGGCTCCCTGCGATCAGAACGAGCTTCAGCGGGCCATCCTGACCGGCGGCGGGACGCGGACGGGCCAGTGGTGCGGCGGCACCGGCCGCCAAGACTCGAAGAAACTCCGATCGGGTCATCACTAGCATCTTAGCCGCCAGGAATGGGCGCGACGGGCCTGATAGGATTGCCGAGGTGCCCGCCAATCGTGAGGATCGCATCCTGTCACTGCTCGCGAGTGCCACCGAGATCGTGTGTGCGCTCGGATTGCGCGAGCGGCTAGTCGGGAGGTCGCACGAGTGCGATTTCCCGCCAAGCGTCCTGCAGTTGCCGCAAGCCACGCGTCCCAGATTCGACGTTGGCGCGTCAAGCGCATCGATCGATCGCCAGGTAAAGCGTCTGGCATCGGAGGCTCGCGAGATCCAAGCCTTGGGAGTCTACGAGGTCCTGCCGGGGCTGCTGCGCCGGCTGCGCCCGACGCACATCGTGACTCAGGTCCAGTGCGATGTGTGCGCGGTGAGCTACAAGGATGTCCAGGCCGCTGTGCGCCGCGAATCGGCCGGGAATCCGGAGATCGTGAGCCTGCAGCCAGACTCGCTAGACGCAATCTGGCAGGATTTCCGACGGGTTGGGCAGGCTCTGGGCGTTCCACGCGAGGGAGATCGGTTGGTGGAGCGGATCTGCGGCCGGATTGAAGCCATCCGGCGCGTAGCGCGAGGAGCTGCCCGCCGGCCGAGCGTGGCCGCCATCGAGTGGGCGGATCCGCTCATGGCGGCCGGGAACTGGACGCCAGAACTGATCGAGATGGCCGGGGGCCAGTCGCTGTTCGGCACGCCTGGCCACCACTCGCCGTGGCTGGACTTCGGAGATCTGGCGCGAGCGGACCCGGACATAATCATCGTGATGCCCTGCGGGTATGGCCTAGCGCGCACGCTGGCGGACGTGAGCCTCCTCGAACGCAGGCACGGATGGGAGCGCCTGAGAGCGGTGACGAACGGTGCGGTCTACGCCGCGGATGGCAACCAGTACTTCAACCGGCCCGGTCCGCGCCTGGCGGAGTCCGCGGAGATCCTTGCAGAGATCCTGCATCCCGGACACTTCGACTTCGGGCATGAGGGGACGGGCTGGCAACGGGTTTCAAGATCGGCCAAGGGACCCCTCACCGGTCCGAGTCCTCTTTCGACGGCTGCTGGCCAGCCCTCGCCGTCGAAGATCTGAAGGTTGGGCTGCCAGCAGCCGCGAAATCGCTGATCAGAGAGGCCTACAGGCTGACGCCGACTCCCCGTGATCGGAGAGTGACGTGCGTAACCAACTCTTCGCCATCGCGAAGTATCTCCAAGGCCACACTGTCTCCTGCGAGCTTGAGCGAGAGTGCTTCCTGCATCTTGCCCCGATCCGTGATCGGCACGCCGTCAATCTCGACAATGAAGTCCCCGCCCCAAGGAACACGGAAGTTGCCGACGATGACATCCCGCCGGGCTCCCCTGAGGCCGGCCTCGGCCGCCGCTGAATCCGGTGCGACTTCCGTAATGAGATAGCCGGTCGACGGAAGGCGCAGTGCCCTCACCCAGCGCCTCGAAACAAAAAAGCCCTCTATGCCGAGCTCCTCGGGGGGCTCGCCTCCGCCCTTTACAAACCGAAGCAGGGCCTTGGCGCGGTTGATCGGCATCGCGAACCCGATCCCAATGTTTCCGCTCGGGCCATAGATCGCCGTGTTCACGCCGATGACGTTGCCGCTGGAGTCCAGTAGCGGTCCCCCGCTGTTGCCGGGGTTGATCGCCGCGTCCGTCTGGATCAGGTCCCTCAGGATTCCGCTGCGGTTCTGGATGGAGCGGCCCGTAGAGCTGACGACCCCAGTGGTCAGCGTTCCCTCAAGCCCGAAGGGGTTGCCAATTGCGAGCACCTTCTGGCCGACTCGGACGACGTCGGAGTCCCCGAGCCTGAGATACGGCAGCGGAGCATCGGGTCGGATCTGGATCAGCGCCAAGTCGTTGGTGGGGTCGGTGGCAAGCACCGTGGCCTTGTAGCGCCTCGGATCGGCTTCCACTGACAGTGGGCTGACTTCCAACTCGGCACTGCCCCGAATCACGTGGTGGTTGGTCAAGATGCGCCCGTCCGCGTCAATCAGGAACCCTGAACCCGTGGACTCGCTCGGATAGACCTCCAGGAACCAATTGCGCTGGAGCACGGTACTGGTGATGTGCACAGTGGCGGGACTGGCCTCGTCGTAGATGCCGATGTTCTCCAGCTCGTCCGCCGCAAGCGTTGACTCAGCCTCAGTCCAAAAGGGCTCATCGAAGACAGCCGGCGCGACCCGACCGAGTTCGGCGGGCCAGGTGAGCCAGCACAGGAAGACTGCGGCCAACAGCGCCGCCCCAGCCAACGCTCGGGCCACCGTTCCTCCAGAACTCTCCACTTCAATCTCCGGCCTTCTGCGATGCGGCTGCCTGAAGCTCGCCGCAGAGTCTTCGAACTTGTGCCAAGGTCTCATCCTTGCTCCCTCCGGAGTCGATCACATGATCGGCGAAGCGGCGCTTTTCCTCTAGAGGCATCTGCCGACCCAACCGAACCTCGGCATCGGCCCGCGTACCACTGCCCCGCTCCACGAATCGCCGCAACTGCAGTTCGCGGGGACAGGCCACCAAGATCACGCGGTCATAGCGCCGATAGCTGCCTGTCTCAATCATGATGGCAGCCTCCACAACGGCAACCGCAGAGGGAGCCCTGCGCTCGACAGCATCGAAGAAAGCGTCGATCCTGCGAAAGACACGGGGATGAATGATCCCGTTGAGCCGCTCGAGCTTCGCGGGATCCCCAAAAACCAACCTCGCGAGAGCAGAGCGGTCAACCGTGCCGTCCGCTCCGACGATACCCGCCCCGAAGGCAGCAATCGTCTCGTCGCGGGCTCCTGCGTCTTCCGCCAAGAGGTCCCGGCTAACACGGTCCGCGTGCAGCAAGGGGCAGCCAAGCCGCTCGAACTCCGCCGCCGCGAAGCTCTTCCCGCTCGCCAGGCCGCCGGTCAGGCCGACCCTCAGCATTGTCGCTCTAGGTCCGGCGCAACGATGGCTGGCCGGGGAGGACTCGAACCTCCACAGCGGGCTCCAAAGGCCCGTGTCCTACCATTAGACGACCGGCCATCCTACCGAGTGTTAGGATACCACCGCGACAGCGGCACGCGATCCCGACGGCCAAGAAGAGGCGCGGATTATTCCTGCCCGTCGTACCCTGCCGGCAACTGGCTGAGGAGCACCTCTTCGCCGGCTGAGAGGCCTGACTCGACCAGTGCTTCGGTGTCGCTCGTGTCCGAGACCGATACGAAGCGGCGCTGGTACCCTTCGGCGGCGCGGACGAAGACGTGGGAGCGGCTCCGGGCCTCATCCGACCGCAGCGCCTCCCGCGGGACGATGACGCCCCTCGGCCTGTGCGAAGCCAGCACGTCCACGCTGGCGGACAAGTCCGGCAAGATCCTCTCGTCATCTTCCTCGATCAGCACACGGAGCGGAATGTGCTTGATGAAGGCTCCAGGGCTCCCCCTTGAGAACCGCGATCCGGCAGGCGCGGAACTGGCCACAGCGCCAATGTCCAGCACACGACCGCGGAAGCGCTCCCCGGGATACGCGTCAAGTTCCACAAAAGCCTCGTCACCGATGCGGACAGACTGGGCGTCGGCCTGATTGACCGCCGCGTTTACGACCATCTGCGAAACATCAACGATTCGCATGAACAGCGCGCCCGGGTAGATCTGGTCGCCCTCCTTTGCCTGAGCGAACTGGCGGTTCAGATACATCGTCTCTCGGACGACCATTCCTCCGATCGGAGCCTTCACGGTGAGCCGCGCCAAGTCCCGCTCGTGGCGCTCTAAGTGCAGGACTTCCTCCTGCACCGTCAGGCTCTCGACGCGCAGGTCCGCGGTGTGCACCCGCTCCTTGAGCCTGCCCTCATCTTCGAGCTGCTGCCAAGTGGCCTTGGCTTCCGCGGCAACGTTCTTCAGGACTTCCGCCTCGATCACCGAGCGGACCTCGGCTGTCCGGACATCGAGCTCGGCCTTTTGAAACTCGGCCTTGGCCGTGACTCTGGCTTGACGCTCGGTCTCCTTCAGGATCGCCGTGTCAGCCTCCTTTTTCCGATAGTTCGATCTGGCGGTAACCACCACGGATTCGCGGTCCTGAATGTGATCCACCAGCCATCTAAGCTCGAACTCAGCGATGGGATCGCCCCTGTTGACGATCGCCCCGGAATCGGCCAGCATGGTCAGCGTCAGGTCCGCCCTTCCCGAGTCCCGCGGTCCCCTCATCCTCGGCACTCGGACGGATGCGTAGTCCATCGTCTCAATCGTTCCCCCCACACGCAGAACCTTCACCAGCTGCCCGGTCGTAGCTGCAGCCCAGCGGTCGATCGCCGATACTCCCGCGACCGACGGGCCCTGCGTTCCGGAGGGGAGCAGCGAAGTGAGGCCGACCACGACCGACGCCAAAACGCACAGTCCCAACGTCAGACCGAAGCCCGGGCCACTCGGCTTGTAGGGTCGCTTGGGCGCCGGGGACGGCGCGTCAGCCGGATCAGGAATGGTAGGAAGCGGGACGGGGCTAGGAACTGGCATAGAGAGCTACAAGGCGAACCGCAGTCTATTTAGCCCACCCTTCCAAGTAATTCTAACCCCAAGGGTCCCATCGGACAACCGGAACTAACGGAAAAAATGGGGCGCTTCCGGTCGGAGAGTGGGGCCAGCAGGCAATTGCGAGCGGTTCCCGCCCGTGGGCTGAGTGCGGCGGCACTGGCGCAGTCCGGTGGGCTGAATCGCCGGGCGGAAGCCCCGGGACTCCGCCAATCCGGCGGTGCATCCGATGCAAGCTGCGCAGGCCTGGCAAGGCGGCAGCTCCCGCTCCCTGTGCGATGTCGGCTGGTACAATCCAACCGTGAGGATGGTGCCTCTGGCGGCCCTATTTGCCGTGCTAGCGGCCACACTTGCCGTGCCGATGCACGGGGCCCGGCGAGTGGACTACAACGATGATGTCCGCCCGATCCTCTCGGACCGCTGCTACACCTGCCACGGTCCCGACGAGGCGCAGCGCCAAGCCGACCTCCGGCTCGACCGCCAAGAATCGGCGTTCGGGCGCTCAAGCTCGGGGATCCCCGTCATCACCGCCGGCGACCCGGACGGCAGCGCCCTGCTGCAGCGAGTCCGGAGCACGGATTTGGGGCGGAGGATGCCTCCGGCCTACCTCGGGCACGACCCACTCTCCGAACAGGAAGTGGCGACTTTGGCGCGCTGGGTGGAGGAAGGCGCCAATTGGGAGGGCCATTGGTCCTTCGCGGTCCCGGTTCGGCCCACCATGCCGGAATTGGCGCCGGATGCGGCCGCGCACAGCGCGATTGACGCACTAGTGACGCGCCGATTGAGCGCCGAGGGGCTCGTCCAATCCCCACGAGCGGACAGGCGTGCGCTAGCGCGCCGTGCGGCCATCGACCTAACGGGGCTCCCGCCGGATCCAGACGATGTGGACGCCTTTGTCTCCGACCGCTCGCCGGATGCCTACGAGGCTCTGCTGGACCGACTACTGGAGTCGCCACGCTTTGGCGAACACTGGGCTGCGATGTGGCTGGACGCTGCTCGCTATGCCGACACGAACGGCTACCAGACGGACGGGACGCGCTCGATGTGGCGCTGGCGCGACTGGGTGATCGACGCGTTCAACCGCAACCTGCCATTCGACCGTTTCACGATCGAGCAGCTCGCGGGCGACATGCTGCCGGATGCGACGCTCGACCAAGTCGTCGCGTCGGGATTCAACCGCAACCACCGCACAACGGCCGAGGGCGGTTCGGTGAACGAGGAATTCCGCGTCGAGTACGTGGCGGACCGCGCTGAGACAACCGCGACGGTGTGGCTGGGACTGACCTTGGGGTGCGCGCGTTGCCACGACCACAAGTTCGATCCGCTCGCGCAGCGCGAGTACTACCAGTTCTTCTCCTACTTCAACAACGTGCAGGAGAAGGGCATGGTGTGGAACTTCGGGAACGAGGATCCCTTCGTGCTGGCCCCCACCCCGCAGCAGCAGGTCCGTTTGCAGGCCATGGAGAGCGATCTGGATGCGGCCCGTCGCGCGTGGGATGCAATGGCCCAACAGGTCCGGGCCGAGCAGGCCCGCTGGGAGGCCGGCCTTGGGCCGGAAACCGGTGTCGGCTGGGCGCCTTTCCGTGGCTTGCTGGTCCATGCGCCATTCGACGGACTCCTGGAGGTTCCGACCTACACCGGCGGCTCCATCAACGGTTCCAAGAAGCCTGAGCGGGTGTCAACCGAACTGACCCAAGGCCAAATGGGGAATGCCGCGAAGTTCGACGGCACGCGTTACGCGGACTTCGGCGAGGTCGGCAACTTCAACTACATGGACCCCTTGACGGTCTCGGCTTGGATCCGGCCCGACGGTACGTCGGACGGGGCGATTGTTGCGGCGATGGGGGAGAATCCCATCGGCAATGGCTGGGGCTTGTTCGTCCGCGGAGGAAAGCTCTGGTGGCACATGTCCCAGCGCTGGAGCGACCTCAGCGTGCGCATCGCGAGCCAGCGCGCCATCGAACCCGGCGAGTGGCAACACGTGGCGCTCACGTACGACGGCCAGCGCAAGGCCAAGGGCCTGCGCATGTACATCAACGGCAATGAAGAGCGGTTCGAGGTCCTGTTCGACAACAATGACTGGCCCTCGCGGAGCAACCAGACCCTCAAGGTGGGCGGTGGGGGCGGATTGGACAACCGATTCCGGGGCCTGATCGATGAGGTGCGGATCTATGGGCGAGTGCTGAGCCGCGAGGAGTGCGTCTCCTTGTCCTCATCCGACGGGCTGGGCCAACTGGCAACGATCCCGGCAGCCCGCCGCTCTCCCGCGCAAGCTGCCAAGCTGCGGGAAGCCTTCTTGGCCGAAGGGGCTTCGGGAACGATTAGGAGATCACTCTTGGAGTTGCGTGAAGCGGACCGCCGGCACCGGGAGTTCGTGGAGAGCATCCCCACGGTCATGGTGATGAAGGAGGGGCCGCACAGGCAGGCGTATGTGCTGGAGCGCGGGCGGTACGACTCTCATGGCGAGCCAGTGGATCCGGGAATCCCGGAAGCGATCCGGCGTCCCGGACTGCCTCTGATCTCCAGCCGACTCGACCTGGCCCAGTGGATCGCCAGCCGGGACAACCCGCTCACGGCCAGAGTGGCCGTGAACCGCTTCTGGCAGGCCCTGTTCGGCGTAGGGCTCGTCAAGACCGTGGACGACTTCGGTTCGCAAGGGGATGCTCCATCCAACCAAGAGCTGCTTGACTGGCTGGCAGTCGAGTTCACAGAGAACGGGTGGGACGTCAAGGGCCTCCTCAAGACGATCATGCTCAGCGAGACCTACCAGCAGGACTCCCGCGTCAGCCCGGAGCTGCTCGAGAAGGACCCTGAGAACCGCCTGTTGGCGCGGGGCCCCCGCTTCCGCCTGACCGCAGCGGCAATCCGCGACCAGGCCTTGGCGGTGACTGGCCTGCTCCACGAAAAGATCGGCGGCCCATCGGTGAAGCCCTACCAGCCGCCAGGCCTCTGGGAAGAAGTGTCCGGCGAGGCGTACGCGCCGGGCGACGGTCCCGAGCTATATCGCCGCAGCCTGTACACATACTGGAAACGCACGGTGGCACCGCCCTCAATGATGAACTTCGACGCATCGGACCGAGAGGTCTGCACTGTCCACGTCAAGCGAACAAACACGCCGCTACAAGCCCTGAACCTGATGAACGACACGACGTTCGTGGAAGCGGCCCGCCACCTCGCCACCGCAATCGCGCGGTCCCACCCGAATGACCCGGCAAAGGGCATATCCGAGGTGTACCGAAGAGTGCTCGGGCGGCCAGCAATGCCCTACGAGGAGCGCACGGTTGAGCGGCTCTACCGAAGCTACAAAGAGGCCTACCGCCAAGACCGGGATGCCGCCGAGGCGCTTCTCAGCACGGGCGACTCACGGCAGGAGTGGACTGCGGATACGGCCGTGCTTGCGGCCTACACCGGAGTCGTCAGTGTTGTGCTGAACCTGGACGAGACCGTTACGAAGCAATGAAGCAACCGAGTACCCTCCCCCATCTCCAGACGCGTCGGCACTTCTTCGGGCGCTCGGCGAAGGGAGTTGGATCGATTGCGCTGGCTCACCTCCTGCGGCAGGACCTGCCTGGTACGCAGGCGAAGAAGGCGGGCAGCGTGGGCCTTTCTGGCCTGCCGCACTTCGCGCCGAAGGCCAAGAGGGTGATCTGGCTGTTCCAGTCAGGAGGGCCCTCGCAAATCGAGACGTTCGACCCAAAGCCAGGGCTGGCGAAGCTTCGCGGGCAGGACCTGCCTGAATCCGTGCGCAAGGGCCAGCGGCTGACAACCATGACCGCCCACCAGACCAGCTTTCCGTTGGTGGAGTCGGCCTTCGAGTTCGGGCAACACGGCGCCAGTGGGGCTTGGATCAGCGAATTGCTTCCGCGGACGGCCGCGATCGCGGACGACCTGTGCATCGTGCGCTCGATGCACACCGACGCAATCAACCATGACCCCGCGGTGACGTTCCTCCAGACCGGAGCCCAGATAGCCGGCCGCCCCAGCTTCGGGGCCTGGCTGAGCTACGGCCTCGGGAGCGAGTCCAGCGACCTTCCGGCGTTTGTCGTGATGATCACCCAAGGGACGGGAGGGCAGCCGCTCTACGACCGGCTCTGGGGTTCGGGCTTCCTGCCCACCCAATACCAAGGGGTCAAGTTCCGGTCGGTCGGGGATCCGGTGTTGTACCTGTCGGACCCCGCCGGCGTTACGCGCGAACGTCGCCGCGAGTTCCTGGACGCTCTGGGGGATCTGAACCGCAAGCACTACGAGGACTACGGCGACCCGGAGATCGCCACCCGCATCGCACAGTACGAGATGGCCTTTCGCATGCAGCGCTCAGTGCCCGAGCTTACGGATCTCTCAGGAGAGCCGCAGTCCGTCTTCGACCTGTACGGGGAAGATTCCAACAAGCCCGGGACGTACGCCTACAATTGCCTGCTGGCGCGGAGGCTGGCAGAGCGCGGTGTGCGATTCATCCAGCTCTACCACCGTGGGTGGGACCAGCACGGCCAGCTGGCGCGCGACATACAGCGCCAGGCTCGGGCAACAGACCAAGCGTCGGCTGCGCTTGTCGCAGATCTCAAGCAGCGCGGCCTACTGGACGACACATTGGTCGTTTGGGGCGGCGAGTTTGGCCGCACCGTCTACTGCCAAGGGACTTTGACCGAGACCGAATACGGCCGGGACCACCATCCGCGGTGTTTCTCAATCTGGCTGGCCGGCGGCGGGATCCGTCCGGGCCAGACTTTCGGAGCAACGGACGAGTTCAGCTACAACATCACGGAATCGCCCGTCGACATCCACGACTTGCACGCGACAATGCTCCACCTGCTCGGCGTCGACCACACCAAGCTGACGTTCAGATTCCAAGGCCGGAGGTTCAGGCTCACGGACGTCCACGGCAACGTGGTCAGGCAACTGCTGGCCTGACCGAGCGCGATCGCACGTCGATTGCATCTGCTAGGGCAGAGACCGTTCGGGGCAGCGGCATAGGCCTACGTGCGTCGCCTCTCGAACTGAGGCGTCTCCGCTATTGGTCCTCTCCCAACGCTCCTAACGAGATGTCGCATATGTCTCGGGACACCCGGTCAAGGCTGCCATACGCCGTGTGGTCGAATTGCAGCGGCGTGACGGAGACCTCGCCTCGGTGCACGGCCGCGTAGTCGCTTCCGTCTTGGGCCGCTTCGGCCGGAACCTCCTCGTGGATCCAGAAGTACGGCCGTCCGTGCGGATCCTTGCGCTCAATGACCACATTCCTCGAGATCTTCTCGCACTGTCGCGTCACGCAGACCCCGGAAGGATTCCCCAACGGCACGTTGACATTGAGCGCAACTCCCCGCGGAAGGCCGCACTCCAAGACCTTGGCAGAGATCTGGGCGGCGACCCGCCCGGCGGGGCCGAAGTCGACCCTGACACGTTGGTTCACCGAGACGGCGATTGACGGGATCCCGAACTTGGCGCCCTCCGCCGCGGCTCCAACCGTTCCGGAGTAGTACACGTTTTCGCCCAAGTTCGGACCGTTGTTGATCCCTGTCACGACGAGACTCGGGGGCTCCTTGAGGAGGTGGATCAGTGCCAGCATCACGCTGTCGGCCGGAGTGCCGTTCACCCCGTATCGGCAATCCCCCCTTTGCTCGCAGTGCAGGGGCCGACGCAGGGTGATCCTCCGGCTGGTGGCACTCTGCTCCGTCAGGGGTGCAACAGTGACAAGGCGTCCCAGTGGCGCCAAGGCACGCTCCAGCGCCAGCAGCCCGGGAGCGTTGATGCCGTCGTCGTTGGAAAGCAGGATCAGCGGTCGCGGTAGAGCCACTTCAATTCAGAGTAGCCAGTCCGGCATGGCGGACGATCCGTCGCCCGCAGCACCGCTGACTGGCCTCGCGAAACATCGTGCCTGAGGAGTCGCACGGTGGTTGAACCGGGCGAAGCCGCCCGGGGCACCGCTACGAGACGCCACCGTCAGCGGTGCGGCAATTTCCCCATCAGCTGGCGCGCACGAGGGCCAGCATCTCTTCCGCTGACATTTCTTGGGTCAACTCGGTTCCGGCTAGCAAATCCTCCGCCAGATCTCTCTTTCTGGCGTGCAGGTCCACGATCTTCTCTTCGATGGAGTCCTTCATGACAAGCCGAAAGACGGTCACGGGGCGCGCTTGGCCTATCCGGTGGGCACGGTCGGAGGCTTGGTCGTCGACGGCCGGATTCCGCCAAGGATCCGTGTGAATGACGTAATCCGCTGCTGTCAGGTTGAGGCCCTGTCCCCCGGCGCGAAGGCTGATCAGGAACACGTCTCTTTGGCCGGCTTGGAAGGCGTCGATCTCTCTCGTCCTCTCGTTCGGCGGCATCGACCCGTCTAGGTACCGATAGCTGATGCCCTGCCGGTCCAGCTCTGGCAATAATCGGAACGTTCCGACTATTGCGATTGCCCCAGCGATTGACTGAAGTCGAAGGCTGGCCCCTCTGGCTCTGTGGCTCTCGGTCAGGGACCGGAGCCCACTCACTATCCAAGCTGAAGTACTGGCCCGTCTTGCGGGGGTCACGCAGCTTCCAGGACCCGCCCGATGCCGCGCTTCATCGGGTCCACGGGTCCTTCGCTACCCGGTCGAGCGGTCGTTCGGTCTCTACGGGACGCCAAGCCTCGCGCGTCCCCATGTCATAGCGGTCACCTGGGGCGAGGAAGTAAAACCTCCCATTGGGCGGGATCTGCCGCCGATTGTCGTAGATCACCGCGTAGCTCTGTCCTATGACTTCGAACCGGTCCCCATCCACGACGATCGCGGTGTTCTCGTCGAGCCCGATTCCCAGAAGATCCGGGTGTGCCTCGACCACTTCGATGAGGTCGAAGTGACGATTGCGCCGCAGCAGATGCTGGTCGATCCCGACGCCCTTCAGGAACCCGAATCCCTGGACGTGATCTCCGATCATCAGGGTGTTGGTCCCGGTGTCCCCGCGAACCAAGAACGAACCCATAATCGAGGCGCCGGCGGACGACCCGCTGATTACGCCCCCTCGCGCCAGCAATGCGAGCAACTCCCGGTGGGTCCGGGTGTTCAGATACGCGTCGGCCAAGCGCCACTGCCGGCCCCCGCCGAAGAACACACCTCGCGCCCGCCGTAGCGGAGCTACGAATTCCTCGGTGTCGGCAACCGTGGGGTTGTAGGTGTGCAGGACGGTGATGTCCGTCGCACCGGCCTCTCTGAATGGGCGCTGCCCGCGCCAGTATTCGTCGTATTGAAGCGCTCCGCCGGCCGTCGGGATCATCACTAGCGGGGCGTCGCGGCCACCTGCAAGCGAGATGATTCGCTCGACGATCTCCTTGTCATCCATTCTTCCGCCGACGATCACGAGCGATCCCCGCGCAGGTCCGACCCGCGGGATATCAGTCGGAGGGGGCCCCTGAGCGACACTCAGCGCAATCGAGAGCAGAACAGAGGCTGCCACCGAGACGACTCTGAGCGCGATGGTCAACGCTCGCCTCCGCACGGCACGGTGCAGAGTGTAGCGTTCGATGGTCTTGCAGGTCAACAAGCCGCGGGTAGTTGTCTGCTCCGACAGCCAAGTCGGTCGGTCTTGCGTTTTGATCGGGACGATGCGAGTCCGTAGAACCAGATCGTGCGATTCCTGCGTAGAGCGCGCTCGCAAGTTCATCTACCCTCGCCGCTCGTCGGTGAGCACCAGCGGCGCGAGGTTGCGCGGCAACGGCACTCGCTGTCAGTTGACAACCGGCCATGGCTCATGAATTCCCTGGCGGGAGGATCAACGGACGGATAACTCCGAACTAGCGTGTCAGCCGCCTCCAAGAGCCGCGAAGTGCGGCGTACGAATCGGCGGCGGCACGAGCACCACCGAGCTGGCCCTCGAAACGGGAATCCCCGTGGGTGGCGATGTAGATGCGCAAGTGTGCAGACCTGACGGCGAACCGACGCAGCCTTCTGACCCGGGGTAGACGGGGATGATATTTGGCAGGCTTGGCACCGTGCCCGGGGTGACATCGGAATGGCGCCGAAACGAGTCCGCCGCGGTTATTGCGGGCCACGCCGTCCGTGGACTGCCGTTGCAACTGCAGCCCCGGGCACGAGCCAAGCTCTTGGTGATCGATGCAGCGGTTCGGCTGAATGACCTACGTTCACCGCCCGGCAATCGCCTGGAGTTGTTGTGGCGTAACCGACGCGGGCAGCACAGCCTTCGTATCAACGATCAATGGCGTATCTGTTTCGTCTGGCGAGACGGCGAGGCCCGAAATGTCGAGATTGCGGACTACCACTGAGGCCCAGCGAGCATGACCATAGAGCGTGAACACCTGGAACGGCGAACGGTCGACTTCTCGGATGTAGTTGCTGGCCACCGGCTGCCTCCTGTGCATCCGGGTGAGATTCTCCGCGAAGACTTCTTAGAACCGTTGGCGCTTAGCGTGTATCGGCTTGCGCGAGCAATCAACGTCCCGCGGACTCGGCTGAACGACATTGTGCTCGGACGTCGGAGCGTAACTGTCGATACTGCGCTCCGGCTTGGCCGCTACTTTGGAACGACGCCGGAGTTCTGGCTCAACCTTCAGACACGACACGATCTCGATGTCGCCGACCGCACGTCGCGCTTGGAGATCGAGCGGGAGATCGAGCCATACGCCAGGGGCGCGAATCCCGTCGCCCTCGACCGCACGGGAGGGGCGTAAGGTGACCACCGCGTCTTGCAGGACCTCGCCCCAGTGCTCGAAGCCCCCATTTCGCCATTAGCATGGCGGAAACGCGTCATTACCGCGCGTTGATTGGTTGAGAATCAGCGTCTCTCCGTCTTGGGTCACCTACAGGGAGCCGGTCTCGTCCACGACCTGCAGCGTCGGGTGGATCAGTGTCGTGGGCCGATGCTTGAGTCGGCCGACCAAATGGCCCGTCGCCAGCGCGGCAAACAGCTCGCTGAGTGTCCCGGAGTAGATCCTCCCACCGCTCTCGGCCCTTGCCTCCGCCGGGCTGACCGCCAAGCGCGTCTTGCCGACACCAGGCCGCCCGAGGAACGCGAGGATCTCTTTGCGCTCCATGAATCAGACCTCGCGCAGCGAGTCGACCTGTTTCCGCCGTATCGAGGGCTGGTGGGTGAAGCCGAACTCCGGTCAATGTCCCACCCCGGGCAGACGGCACAAACATTGCAGTGGCCAGCCGATGGCAGCTCCGAGGCGCCGTATGGCCCACGAGCAGGCGCTCGCTCGTCTCGCCTGTCGTGGACCCAGCACTCTCCATACTGGCCAGCATCCTGTCCAGCGCCGCTGGCGTCGTCAGGTACGCTGAGTCGTCACGCGGGATAGACCACCTGCGCGGATGCCAGGATCGCCTTTCGCCGAATGTAGTTTCGGCTTCCTTCGATGGCCGCGCGGGTTACCAAGTCGACCCTGTGACCGAACAAGTTGCCCAGCTCTCTTTCCATCCTTGCGATCCCAAACAGACCCGGCGTGCGTTCACCCTTCAAACGGATCAGAATATCGACGCCACTCTCGGGTCCGAAGTCATCGCGCAACACAGAGCCGAACAGTGCGAGTTCCTCCACCGTAAACGTTCGAGCGCGACGTGGCGGGCCTAGGGGTGGAGGGTCGAGGTGGGT
>JAPPMC010000257.1 GCA_028819235.1 Bryobacterales bacterium | reverse complement strand
TCAGGTTTGCCTATGTATAAGGAGCACGAAGGGTTTTGGCGCAAGCACTAGTTCGCCGGGGCCGGCAATTCGGTGTTTGGCTGGGACGAGGATCACGTCCGTCGCCGGGGATCAGGCCCCTTATCGGCGGCCCAGCCCACGCTCGATTGTGGTGCCCGCAGTGGCGACTGCCCCGGCGGCGCATAGGTGCGTCTGGCACTCCTCCCCTAGGGTTTGCCGCGTGAGCCTCGGCAGGCCGTCGCGCAGGTCGGCGTTGAAGACGGGCTAAGAGCAGGTCCACGGTGGGTTGAGCCGTTTCGGCTCAACGACGGATTCCCCGACGGCATCCACCCTGGGCCTACCGTCCTCGTCCGTCGCCCGCCATTCGCGCGCGAATGATCCAATGCAGAACGCGGGTGCCGCTCTCGCCTTCTGTCCACAGACGGCTCGCCGGCCCTGTCGCCGCTGGCCGGGGCGATTGCGCTGGAAGGCTGGCCCAAGAGACCTCTGGCACTGCCTAGCCTATACCCAAGTGCGGAAGCGGTCTTTGATGATCCTGATCACTTCATCGGGATCCCGCTGCCACCAGTCGCGCTCCGAGAAGATCTCGACCTCGCACGGCCCTCGGTATCCGGCACCCTCCACGGCGGAACGGATGGAGGGAATGTCGATCACCCCATCGCCCATCATGCCCCGGTCCAGACGAAGGTCGCGGGTGTCGGACAGCCAGTCGTTGACGTGCAACGCACAGATACGCGGGCCCGCCCTCTTGATCTCAGCCTGCAGGGATGGATCCCACCACACCGCATAGGTGTCGACCACGATCCCAACAGTTTGGTCGTCTCCCAAAAAGTCGCACCAGTCGTTGGCTTGGCCCATCGTGCAAAGAACGGCCCGCTTCTCGCACAGCATGGGATGAAGCGGTTCGATGCCGAGTTTGACGCCGGCCTGACGGGCGTCCGGCAGCACTTGGGCAATCCCTTCCAGCGCCCGGTCGCGGGCCCCCTGCACATCCTTCGATCCATCTACAAGCCCGCCGGAGAGCATCACGACATGGTCGGCCCCGACCATTGCGGCCTCCTCGATCACCTTCCGTGTATCGTCGACCGCAGACTGCCAATCCCGGGCGTCCGGCGAAGTGACAAGCCCGCCAACCGAGAGGCCGGTTACCTCCATGCCGTGGTCCCGCAGGACGCGGGCACCCTCCGCAACGCCGATCTCTTGGAGTTTCGGACGCCAGACAGCGGTCTTCCGCACTCCATGGCGGGCCAGTCCTTCGACTGACTCGCGGAACGACCAATGCCGAAGGAACGTGACTTGGTGAATCGCCAGTCGCGCTTCGTCGGTCATGCTGGCAGACCTCTCAGTAGGTTGCTCGGCCGCCCGAGAGATCGAACACCGCCCCGGTGCAGAACGTACACTCTGGGCCAGCGAGCCACGCCACCATGTCGGCGACCTCCTCCACCGTGCACGGCCGGCCCATGGGTATCTTCGCGCGAACCATGTCGATGTAATCGCTCGTCATCTCGAGGAGCAGTTCGGTCTCGACCATGGCCGGAGTCACGCAGTTCACCAGCACCCCCTCACCGACGAGGTCCTTCGCCAAGCTCTTTGTCAGCCCGATGACCCCGGCCTTTGCCGCCGAGTAGGCAGGGGCTTTGGCATTGCCCTCTTTTCCCACAACTGAGGACACGTTCACGATGCGGCCGCTCCCCTGCTCGCGCATCTGCGGGATGACGGCGCGGCAGCACAGAAAGACGCCCTTCAGGTCCACCGCGAGCACGCGGTCCCACTCTTCCTCCGGGTACTCCCAGACGGGCACGGTCGGGCCGTTGACGCCGGCGTTGTTTACCAAGACATCGATCCTTCCAAGGTCCGCAAGTGTTCGTTCGACCGCACGAGCGACCGAATCTGCACGCACCACATCGACATTGACTTCGTGCGCGAACTGGTGCCGGTAGCGCAGCGGCCGCAGGTTGGCGTCCCAAGCTGAGACTTGGCAACCCGCGCGCTCAAGGCGCTTGGCGATCCCGAACCCTATGCCCTTGGCCGCGCCGGTGACGACAGCGACCCGTGCCGCCGGATCGGAAGAGCCAAGCCGCATGCGGGGCCCGTAGAATAGCACCGATGAACGATTTCCACGTCTCGGTCGGCCATACGGTCAGCTTCACGAAGACGGTCAGCGAGAGCGACGTCTACCTCTTCGCGGGCATCACGGGGGACCTCGCGCCCAACCACGTCGACAAGTCCTACATGCAGCGCTCTAGCTTTGGACGGCGCATGGCGCATGGGGCGCTGCTGGTGGGCCTGATGTCCACGGCATCGTCGATGGCGGTCGCCCACTGCAGGGACGACGAGTCAGAAACGCCGGTATCGGCAGGATACGATCGGATCCGGTTCATCAAGCCTGTGTTCCTAGGCGATACGGTAACGGTGCGGTACGAGGTGGTCTCGGTCAATCTCGACCGTCGGCGGTCCGTCTCCAAGATCGAGGCTACGAATCAGGAGGGAATGCTGGTCGGAGTGGCGAGCCACATTCTCCAGTGGGTCCCGAACGCGTGACGCCCGGTGCCGACTTGCCGATCGCTCCGAGGCTGCAAATGGGCTGCTGCACGACTGGCCTCCGCCAGCGCACGGGTGCAACTACCAACCGGACCGTGAATGTCGGGTAGGGGAGGACGATGCCACGGTTCGGCGATAGCGGCAGGGGTGGACGGACGGTTCGCGTGATCGGGATCAGGAGGAATCTACGTGTCGAAGATCAGTCTCGACGTGGCCTCGGAGAGTGAGCGATTCTCAACGATTCTGGCGGATCCTCCTTGGAGGTTCACGAATAGAACGGGCAAGGTCGCTCCAGAGCACAAGCGGCTCCGTCGATACGAGACGATGAGCATAGACCAGATCTGCCGTCTGGACGTGGCTTCGTTGGCCGAGGCAAACAGCCACTTGTACCTCTGGTGCCCAAACGCTCTGCTCCCATGGGGGTTGCGAGTCATGGAAGCATGGGGATTTGGATATAAGGGCAACTTGGTCTGGTACAAGATCCGGAAGGATGGGGGACCGGACGGTCGCGGAGTAGGGTTCTATTTTCGAAATGTCACGGAGTTGCTGCTGTTTGGTGTTCGAGGCAGGATGCGTACGCTGGCGCCGGGCCGGAGGCAAGTGAACATCATCCGGTCCAGAAAGCGAGAACATTCTCGCAAGCCAATAGAGTCCTTTGAGGTCATCGAGAGTTGCAGTCCGGGACCTTATTTGGAACTGTTCGCTCGCGAGACGAGGCCGGGATGGGTGCAATGGGGCGATGAGTTAGGGAAAGGTATTCCTTCCTATTCACCAGCATACTCAGCCAATCCCAAGCCTGCGGATGGCGCGTCGGGCTCAAGCGAGTAGTCGACCCGCGGCGTCCGAGAGCATCGCACTCATCGAACCGCACCTTGGGACTGTAGACAGGTTCTCACCGGTAAGAACGACTTGGGCCGCGGGCGAGGACCAACTGGCCGGGGGGATCGAGTCGTTTCCGCGATTCGGCACTAACGGGTTGGTTACGAGCTCGGGCAATGACCTAAGCGACCACGACGTGCCCGAGTCCTGAACAGGGACTGAAGCAGTCCGCATGTGCCCGAGCGGAGTCCGGCCCGGCATCGCCACGTGGAGGTTCAGCCGAGCCGGATTCGACGATTCCCTTGGCTATGGCCTCAGGTTTGTTCTGTTCCTTCATTGAGAATGGACAGGTATTGGTCATAAACGAATACCCGGTTTCGGCGCCGTCCGGTGATCTCCCGCGCAACTCCTTGCGTGACGAGGAGATCCATGGCCGATGAGGTGGCTGAGAACGAGAGCCCGGCGTCGCGACTCGTCGCCGACAGTGACGACAACACTCGCTTGGCGAGGGCGTGGTGTACCCGGACTACCGAACCGGCCCTGCGCCCGCTGATCGCTTGCACACGGGCCCGGTCCTTTCGAACCATCCGTGCCAAGCGATGGGCGGTGGAGAATGCCCCTTCGGCTGTCTGCTGCACACCTTCTAGGAAGAAAGCCAGCCACTCCTCCCAGTCCCCGGTGAGGCGCACATGATTCAAGAGGGAATAGTAGTCGCTGCGATGTTGCTTGAAGTACAGGCTCAGGTACAGCAGCGGCTCGCGAAGTATGCCGGCGTGGCACAGCAAGAGGGTGATCAGCAGCCGGCCAAGGCGCCCGTTGCCGTCCAAGAACGGGTGGATGCTCTCAAATTGGACGTGCGCGAGACCGGCGCGCAGCAGTGCAGGCAACCCATCGTCTTCGGCATGAAGGAACCGCTCGAACGCCGTCATGCATTCCGGCAGGACGATGTGCGGTGGCGGAACAAAGACGGCGTTACTTGGCCTAGTGCCTCCGATCCAGTTCTGCGAGCGTCGGAACTCGCCTGGCGTCTTCGTATGGCCCGGACCTCCGGACAAGAGCACTCGATGAGTCTCGCGGAGCAGGCGATTCGACAATGGGATGTCCTCCCGCAGACAGTGCAATCCGTGGTGGATCGCCGCTACGTAGTTCGCGACTTCGCGCACATCGTCCAGAGGGACCCCGGGCGCTTCCTCAAGCTCGAAGAGCAGCAGGTCGGCGAGCGTCGACTGCACTCCCTCGATCTGGGCAGAAAGCACCGCTTCCTTGCGAACGCAGGAATACAGGAAGAGCGTTTCGTCCGGCAGGAGAGTTGAGAAAGCATCGAGACGGCCCAAGGCCAGCGCCGCCGACTCAAGCAGCTGCTGGAGCGGGCCAGCCAAGTCAAGACGAGGCCTCGGGGGTAGCGGCATCGGCACGAAGGCGCGCACCACCTCAGGGCCAACGCTCGTCGTCTCGTATCTGCCGGTCAGCCCTCGCTGCACGATGGACAGTCCTTATTTCAAGTTATGAAATTACGCAACTCGCTATTTCGATTTGGAGCCTGAATCATAACAACGGTTCATGGTGGGGGCGATTCGGCCCTCGTCGCCACCAGATTGAGTCGGAAGTGGGCACCGAATTCCCTGCAGGCCGAAGAGGGAGTGGCGGCAGGGGCGGGCATGCGGGGTCGTTCAAGTCCGGGACTTCCTGCCCCATCCGTGGCCCGAAATAACCAACAGCCGGGCTAGACGCTAGGGATGGATGCCGGCCTGACCGGCCGTCCCTTGCGGGCGGATGAGTCAACCGCCTGCGCCGCCGCCAAGGTTCCCAAGGCGTCCCGCGCCGTGACGAGTGGCTGCGCGATCCCTCTCACGACATCGCAGAAGTTCCGCAACTGCTCCTTGAGGGCGGCGCGGGGCGGAAGGGGATGATCTTTGGCCAAGATCCGCCGGCCCCAACCCGGCTCGTCCCCGGATTCGTATGCCCACAGCCTGATTCGCGGGAACTCGAACGAGCCGGCCGACCCGAAGAAGTGGTAGCAATTCTGCCCGGCCGGGGGAATTGCAGGATTGTCCGCAGTTGCCCGTTCCCACCCCCAAGGCGACGGTGACGAGTCCGAGAATGACACCGTGCAGAGAACGCCGCCGGAGAACCGGAGCATGATTGCGCCACTGTCCTCCACTTCAAGCCCTCGATGTCGGGAAGTCGTCTCCGCGTAGACGCTCTCAATCTCGCCGCACAGGAACCGCAGCAGGTCAATGTCGTGGATCATGTTGATGAGGACGGGCCCGCCGCCGCGACGGCATCGCCACCGGACCTTGAAGTAACTGTCAGGCTTGCGCACGGCCCAAGTCGCGGACACCCCGACCAACTCACCGATCTCCCCTGATCGGAGGATTCTCTTGGCTGCCGTCACGGCGGGGTCGAAACGGCGGTGGTGTCCAACACAGACGGCAACCCCACCGGATTCGGCGGAAGCGGCCAGGCCGAGGCCAGCCTCGACGGTGTCGGCGAATGGCTTTTCCACCAGCATCGGGATGCGCCTGCCGACGAGCTGCATCCCGATCGGCGCGTGCTCCTGCGTTGGAGCTGCAACAATGGCTCCGTCCAGCCTCTCCTTGTCGGCCATCTCCGCGTAGCAAGCGTAGTGCCGAAGCCCGGCTGCGGATGCAATGCCGACGGTCTCGGGTGATGGATCCGCCAGCGCGATGACGCGACAGGCCGGTTCTGCCCGGGCCAGGCTCAGGTGTCGCCTTCCGATCGCCCCCACTCCGACGATCCCGAGACGGACTTGCTGACTCGAGGGAATCACGCTTCCCGTACCTCGCGGTCACGGAAGACTTCCGAGGGGACGCTGGCGGGCGTTCCTCTCAGGGCTGGAGCGAAGCCCATCCGGTCCAAGACGTCAGACTGGAGGTCGATTCCGGGCGCCACTTCCTCAAGGACGAGCCCGTCCTTCGAGAGCCGGAAGACGGCTCGCTCGGTGACGTACATGACTTCCTGTCCCGTCCGCAGCGCCTCCCGGCCACTGAATGTGACTTGCGCCACGCGGCGACGGAACTTGCGGACCCTCCCGTGCCGGATCACGCGCAGCATTCCTCCACTTATGCGGAATGCGGCACCCTTCGCCTCGAATGTTCCGCAGAACACTACCTTGGACGCGTTCTGGGCGATGTCGATGAAACGGGGATTATATACGAGAGTGGCGGAGCCACTACATCTTGTGCTTGGCCTCTTTGGGCGTTATGTAGGTGATTCTGACGGGCTTCAGGCAGGCCTCTACGATCTCATCGAACGTGGCGTTCACGCGGTGATCCTGCCGCAACTCCAGGGGCTTTCAATGTTAAATGGATCGGGCGATGTCTGAGCGACGGTTGAGA
>JAPPMC010000188.1 GCA_028819235.1 Bryobacterales bacterium | reverse complement strand
CCAGTGGGCCGCCGGGCCCGTCGTGGCAGGGGTTTTGGCGCGAGCACTAGCTGGCCTCATGGTGATGCACGGCAAATCCGCTGCTGGGCGGATACCACGCCGCTTCTGATGCGCTGTCAGTCACCCAGAAACCAATTGGCCAAGTCCACGAGCGCCTGAACAAGGCCTTCCCGAGCAGATTGAGCGGGTAGGTTCAGCGAATGCCCGGCCCCGTCCAGCCTCGCGAAGACTGCGCTACGCCCCCTAGCTTCCAGCTCAGCCCTCATCATGTCGAAGCCAGCGACGGGGTTCTGCTCATCTGCTGAGCCGTGTGCCAAGTAGAGTTGAGCGCTCGAATTGAGGCATTCTTCAATGAGTGATGTCGTGTAGAATCCCGACCAATGCCGGAATGGGTGGTCGAGGCAGAATCTCTCTGTGCTCCGCGGGTCCGACTGGACCTGCCGCCAGCAGTCGTAGACGAGCGCTTCGGCGTCGAGCCCGCGACGCGTCAGGTACTCGGCCAGCACGTACATGTGATTGGGCCCGCCGCCAGAAAGGGAAGCCGCGTGGGTAACGCTGGCGAGCAAGTTTGAGACCCGGACCGCAACCATTCCGCCCTCAGAGATGCCCAGCACCAAGGTTGTACCGTCGTCTATCCCGGCCAGTTGGTGGGACTCCCGGATGGCCGCCGCAACGGCCTCCGACCATCTGTCGAGCGTATGTTCGCGGAAGAACTCCGGCCTGCAGGCTTGCTGCATCGGTCGGTTGCCTTGATCGTCGAAGGGTTCAACACCAGGCTTCTCAACCATAACCACTCTGGCCCGTCCCCGAAACGCCTCGCGAACGAGGCTGCCGACCCCGCCGATGATGCGCCCGTCTGGTCGGGTGAAGTGGGAGGAACAGCCGGTGCCTTGCACATAAACAGCCAAGGGCGCGGCTTGACCGGCCGGTTCAGGCTCAGAAATGTAGAAGGTGACACCGCGTCCAAGCCGATCGACGGTTACGTGCGCGCGAAAAGGCTGGCCATCAATCGGTCTTCCTTCGTCAGCCTTGGCGACCGGAGCTGACCATACGGCCACGGAGATGAGCCATACGAGCACAAGTCGCCTGATCGAGCCCCGATCCGGCGCGAATCCCCAAATGGCGCGACTGTGTCCAAGTCCACTGGACAAGACGCGGCCCCACCTTCGGAAGGCCCCGATCAGCACTCAGCCGCCCTGCGGGGAGGTCATCAGCGGGTGTCCGAGTGTGTCCCCGTTCGCCTCGAAACCGTCACGGTCGACGTCCACGTAGATCGGGTTCGTGTAGGCGACCGGGTGCATCTCCCCATACGGGTTCAGCCCCCAGCCCTGCTCCAGCGTAGAACCCTCGCCGATCGCAACGACGATCAGGTGCGCGTCTTGCTGCAGCTCGACCCGGATGGTCTCGTCGAAGTTCACTACGCCATCACGGAACATATCCGGGTGATCCGAACGGCGGAAGTTGTAGCGTTCCGGCTGGCGCCCGTTGACTAAGACCTGCACACGGTCAACCTCCAGCCAGTTGGGTGTCTGCACCCTCACCTGCAGATCGATCGCGCCCTCGGCAATCACCGTGGAGCCGATCGGCAGACCATCGCTCGTCTCCACCTCCAAGAACGGGCCATTGGTGATCATCATCTGGCCGGCCTTGGAGTGTCGGATAATCTCGGCAGGGTCGATGTCTGCCGGAGAATCGGTTGAACTTGGAACATAGGTTCGCCATCCGCCCACGCCATTCCCGAAGATGCGGTGGGCGTCGCTGACGGCGACGCACCAGACACGCCGACCTTGGTTCAGCATCTGTAGCCATCCGAAGGTGCGGTTCGGCGATTCTCTTCCGACGTAGGTGGGGCTGAGGTTGAGGATTTCGGCGCTCCACACCTCGGCCGCGTCGATCAGCCGCTCGAATCCCACGAAGCCGCCGTCCCGGACCCCGTCGCGGTCCCGGTCAAAGAACACATTCCCGACATTCGGGTGGTTCGCCTGCACCCAACGGTCCGGTCCGCCTCCAAAGTGGGTGATTCGGGAGCGCGCGTTGGCCCCCGGATCGATTCGGGAACCGCCCTCCAGAGTCGGCGTACTCCAATTCCGGAGCGTGATCGCATTGATCCGAGGATCGTAGTGCCACAGGGGTGCGCCCCCATTCTGGGCCAGCGGATCCGGCTTGATCGGAAACGCGTTGAAGTGCTGACCGCTGCCCGTCAGTTCAATCCCAGGGACGGTCTTCAGGTGGCCCGCCAAGCCTAGCTCTTCGATCTGCGGGGACCAGTCGAACAGCCGCTGATGCTCGGTTGTCGGGGCGAATTCGAGATGCTCCGCGGCGAAATTGATAATGCGGTCCCGAGTGTTGCAGTAATTGTCGCCGCTAGGCGTCGAATGCGCGTGGTAGTCGGTACTGATCCAGCCCCGAGTGTCAACTGTCCGATTGAGGCCGACTTCGACCGCAACGACTTCGCCGGCCGACACCTTCACGCGCCGCTCCGCGAGGTCATGCTCGGGGCCGCGCGTCACACGCAGGAGATAGTCGCCTGGCGGAACCTGCTGCAACACGCTGCCGTCGTGGGTCTGGTACTGGTGGTTGCCGCCGTGAACTCGGTAGTCGGTCCCAAAGTTGGGCGTCTCTGTGCCGTCCACGCCGATGAACTGGACCTTGCCGGGCGACGGGTCGCCATTGGAGTCACGGATTGCGACCTTCACGGCCGCCGCCGCTGGCACTTCGAGATCGAGACGTGCTACCTCACCCGCGCGGACGCGAATCGTACGGTCGACATCGGGACGGCCTATGTCCTGGAAGCTCGCATCGTAAGTGCCCGGAGGCAGCCGGAACGAGAATCGGCCATCGGCGTCCGGATACTCCGGCACCCACTGCCCGTCCAACTGGACACGCAATGCTCCGTGCACGGCCGGCTGCCCGGAACCGTCCCTGACGACGCCCTCTACTACGCCGCTCGGCCCTTGCGCAGCCGCCAAGACGCCGTAAGCCGCCAGCGGCGAACTCCCGACCGACACGCGAATGCCGAATGTCTCGCTGGCACCGGGCGCCAATGTGGCGTTGCTCGGAAGGGGATCCGCTCCGATGGGGGCCACGGCGTACCCACGCTTGTCGAAGGGATCAATGCTGTCTCCGACCATGATTCCGTTGACAGCCTGTTCGCTTTCGAGACCCTTCCACACCGGCTCAGGGGAGATCGCAATCGGTGCCGTCGACTGGTTGGAATAAGTGGAGCTCACCTCCAGATACTGCCAGCCCGGCTCCAGCCTGTACTCGTGCCGAGTGTGCACACCGCCCCCGATTTCCGCCGTGCGCACCGCCTCCAGCACCGCGGCCGAGCCGTCCTCGACAATCGACACCCTCGAGAGGTAGCCCGACTCCCCGCCCGGCCTGAGGGCGGTCAGCTGGTCGTTTCCTCCGCCACGCAGGTCCAAGTCGAACAGGCAGCCCTGGAGCACGGCTCCGTAGTCCGTCGTCATGTTGGCCCGGCGAAACGGCTGTGAGCCCGAGACGAGAGCGTGGACCTCGCCGTTTCGCAGAACGAAATCTCCGGGCAGCCCGTCCGCCTCCTTCCCTGACGGCATCTCAGCGATCGTTTCCGGGGCAATCTGAAACACCTCTGCTCGTTCGCCTTGGGCACTCAGGGCCCACACGAGCAGAACCAAGAATGGTGTGGCAATTAGGAGGCGTGTGGTCATGGTTGTGGATCAGGGCCCTAACGGCCCCCGCATAGATTCTACGACGGAGACTGGCTGGCCGTCGCCGGAGGACGGACGGCCCTTCCTCGGGCTGGTGGGAGGGTTCGCAGTCACGCTTCCAAGACCAGGACTGCCGCCCGCTCCCTGCCTTGCCAGATCAACTTCGCTCGAGACCGGAGGTCTCTCCTTACCGGAGATCGTGCGCCAAGCGCGCGCAGCCCGATCGACTCCGTCACCCCAAACGCCGAGTCGGCAGCGAGAGGTGCATGGCATTGAGCACACAACTCGGGCATCCCGTGCGCTTCGGTGCGGAAGGACCGGCGGAACCAAGACCGCGAACGCGGGATCTGACGGTCCCGGCGCGGATTCTCCGCGAACGGTTGTTGACGGCCGAGATCTATGAATCGTCGACGATTACGGCTAGGTGGCACCGATTCAGCGCAGACATAGGCAAGAGTCTGACCATAGATGTGCCGTTCGGCGAGGATCTGCCACCAAGAGGGATGGAGCGGACCCGCCGATCCATCAGAAAACAAATCGCAGGCCCACGCGTGCAGTGATCGGGTCCAAGAATCGGTCTCGCATCAAGAAACGGGGGTCGAGGGTTGCACCTTGGGCAGCCGCGATAGCCTCGTAGTCATAGCCTCTGAGCACTTGAGAGACTGGATCGTCGGGCTGCCACAGTGGGAGCGACTGGCGGTACAGGCTCCGGAACGTCCGCAACGCAGTACGCTGGTTGAAGACATTAAGAACGTTGAAGTTGATCTCGAGCCAGCGGACATCGCTCCCGAATAATGGAAAGCGCTGAACGATCGAGAGATCAGTCTGCGTCCACGTCGGGTTCCGCCCATCGCTGCCCCGATTATCGACCTTCACATCCGCGTGCTCGAAATCCACCGTCCGAGTGATCGGGGTTCCACTCGCAGCCCGGAAGAAACCCATGACTTCCATTCGCCATGGAGTGACGTAGACCCAGTTTGCCTTCAACTGGTGCGGCCTGTCTGTGCCCAGTGGGCCGTCGATCAGATTGCCATTGGCATCATAGGACAGGAACCACAGATCGAAGTCCCGATCAGCGTTTGGGGTGATCCGCCCGTCCTCATCGGAACTCCCAAGACCGGAATAGAGGCCATAGAGCCGCGAATAGACGTACGAGATGGCTGCCTGCCAGCGGTGGTCCAAGGCCTTGCGGAAACGCAATTCCCATGCATTGTACGTGCGCTTTGGCTTGGGCGTGGCGGGTAGGCCCGCATCGAGGAACTGGCTGACCGAGAGTCCTCTACCCGGATTGGTGATGTAGTACGCCTCTCCGGCTGGAGTCTGACGCCCTACGTCCTCGATGGCTTCGTCCAAGCTCTTCCGCGTATAGCGGAAGGACACTACGTGATTCCTGCGAGCCTCGTACTCCCAACCGGCGACCGTAGAGGTCATCCGCATCGGTCTTAGTTCCGGGTCAAGATCCTCGAATGCTGGGAGACGCCAGTTTCTCGTCTCCAAGAACGTGCCGGGATATGGACCCTGACCGGACACTCCACCGACACTCGGCCAGTCTAAAGACCCATTGTCCAAGAGGTAGTAGTGGCTCAGCCACTTGAAGCCTCCCAGCAGACCCTCTGCCACCGTGAGCTTCATCGCGTCATAGAAGCGGCCCCAGCTGGCGAAAGCCTTCAGCTTGGAATTGCCGAACACCTCATATGCGAAACCGAGCCTCGGCGCTACCTTGTCGGCAAAGCCCCACTTGACTGGTGCCTCGGTATATCCGGGAAGATCACTGAAGGAAGGAATCTCCTCTTTCTCCAAGCGGACGCCAATGTTCAGTGTCAGCCCGCCAGCCAGCGTCCAAGAGTCTTGGGCGAACAGAGCATTCCGGACGGTGCTGGCATTCGCGATGAGCCCGAATGGTGAGCGTACCTCGTAATACCCGCAGGGATCGTAGACGCCGCCGTCTGGCCCGGTACACGCGCCCGTGCGAATGGTCCCGTCGACCATGTAGTACGGCTGGCCATAGCGGTATAGGACGTAGTCGTACTTGTATGAGTCGTTGACGTCGTGCCCAAGCCCACTGCGCATCCAGCCAAATCGCAGGTTGTGCTGCTGGCGCGCCACGCTGGCCAGATAGCTGCCGGTGAGCGACAGGGTCGACTTCTTCTGGAAGTCTTGCGCTGTGGCATAGCTCGCGCCATGCCCGATTGTCGAGAATCCTCGCGGGCGGTAGAGAGGGTCGCCCGGCTCGAACCCGATCCGCCCGGGAGACTCGATGAAGCGATGCCGGACCCGATCAGGCTGTAAAGACTGCTCGATCTGGAAGGCGTTCAGTCCCCATCGTGCGTCGATCGTGAAGACCGGACTCGGAGCGAGTGTCACGGCTCCCGAGAATGTGTAGCCGGGGTAAGTGAATCCTACGTTTTCCCACTCGAAATCCGGGTTGTCTGTGCCGTCTAGGCTGGGCAGACTGCCTTTGCGATCCGCCCAGTCCGAGACCAGCGATGCCATCAGCCTCACCCTGCTGGCGGGCTGAATGTCAATCTTCGCCGTGCTGCTTACTAGGCGGTCGGCGCGCCGGAAGTCTCCGGACTCCCCGGATGTGAAGTTGACCGTCCGCATCCGCTCGCGGAACTGCGGGAGCAACGCCCCGTAGAACCATGCCAGGTTCGGCGACAATGGCCCTCCTACCGTTAGCCCGACTTCGTTCGTCCGGTCGTCGTCTTCAGGATCGAACACGAATTCCGCCACGTCGACAGCTTGGGCGGGGTCGAGGCGCAACCGCTTCCTCGGGGCTCCGCTGAGGCCACTCCCGCTTCCGTACCAGAGGGCGCTGCCATGGACCGCATTCGACCCGCTCTTGGTCTGCACACTCAGCACACCGCCCATCGCGCCCCCGAATTCAGCTTCGTAACCGGCAGTCTTCAGCTGAAGTTCTGCGACAGTCTCAACCCTCAACGTCTGGTTGTTCAACCCGTTGTACATGCTCGTCGTGTCGATGCCATCGACATAGAAGACATTCTCCGCACCAGAGGCACCGTCGACCGAGATTCCGAGAACCTGTTGGCCTCGATGATAGACGTTACCGCTCTGTGCTTCGACGTTGACACTGGGGCTAAAGTGCGCGTAGTCTGTGAAGTCGCGACCGCCAGCAGCATCAACCAAATCACTACCTGAATAGACGGAAGCCGATTCACTTTGGTACGTGTGTAAACGTTCGAGCGCGACGTGGCGGGCCTAGGGGTGGAGGGTCGAGGTGGG
>JAPPMC010000012.1 GCA_028819235.1 Bryobacterales bacterium | reverse complement strand
GCCCCGCCTGAGGATCCGCTGGGCCCCCGAAGCCCTGCGCCTGGTCCTGCCCTGACCTGCGCCTGGTCCTGCCCTGAGCGGCTCGCTTCCTCCCGCCCGGGAGCGCCGTGGAGTCAGTCGATCGCTTCCTGATCGTCAATGACCTCGACATCGTTCGCATTGCTGATGCCGCGCGTCGCAGCGTCTACGAGGGCACCCCACGGCGCCTGCCAAAGACTGTAGCTATGGCTGAGGCGTGCCAACTCCCGGACTGCCCCCTGAACCTGCGCCCTGGACACCTGTTCGCCCGAGTGGAGACAGTGCCGCGAGAAAGCGACGACCGCGGCCGCCCGCCCGCGTGGTGCACAGACCGCAGTCACTCTCTTGAGTGACATTTGCACAAGATTCTCCCACACATCCCTGGGCCTCAACGCCTGGTGCGCGACATCGACTGACAGGTCCGCCCCTTCCTCGATGGCCGTGGCGCTCGCCTCGCGTGCGGCCCGGTAGCGCCACCACGCCGCTGCGATCTGACAATCGACAAGCGGGGACGTGTTGCCCCGCACGCGGCGCAGGCCACCGGTCCGACGCAGGAAGTTCCTCGTCCTAGCTTCCACGGTGTCGGCTTTGGGGCCCTCACAGAAGACGGTCGCAAGGTTCCGCCCGAAGTTCCCTTCGGCGATCCACACTGCATGGCACAGCGTCCACACCGCCGGTCGTGCTGCTGCAGCCGGTGAGAGCGATTCATGCAGCCTTAGGGCCAACTCCCGCTCCGCATGTGCAGGCAGGTGGCTCATCTCCCCCTCCGTCAGCGGATTGGGCAACTTGGGCACCTGTCGAAATGCTTCCTGATGATTGGCGACCCCCAAAGCCTCGAAGAGGTAATCTGCCGTCGCTCGGGGCCCCCCGCCGATCGCCTCCGCAAGTTGTGCCTGACGGTTCGCTACGCGCTGTCTCCTAGCAACAGCAGCGTCACTCTCTTGATTCTTGTAGTACTTCTTCTCATATATGATTTCCTCCTGCCAGTTCTCATGAGATTCAGAGTTGACCATTTCTTCGAGCGGCGCGCTCAATCCTCTTCCTCCTCTACCAGCGGCTGAGAGAAGGCTTCAAGCACTGTCGCGGCGTGAGCGGGATCGAAATCATCTGCATTCCAGTCGGGGATACCGGCCTCTTCGAACCTCGCTTGAAGCTGCAGGGTGACTGTGTTGAAGGCATTCTCCCCGTCGTCGCGCAGGGTGCTGCGAGGCAGTCTCCCACACGCTCCGACCAGGCCGGCGATCTGCACATCGCGGTCGTCCCGGCGCTTGTCGAACAACTCTTTCGCAAGGGTCACCCTGAAGAAGGGCAGACCTCCGTCCGAGTCTTCCTCAACCAGCATCTGGCCCGGACCGAGCCGGCCGTCCGAATCCCGACGAAAACGCACCAGCGAGGCTGTCAAGGGCCTCGTGCTCCGAGGGTCGCCGCGCGCCAGCCACCATCCCGCCGGGACGCGCACGCGCTCGTCGCTCGGCCACACGAACCGGTTCAGGCCCGACGGATCCAACTCAAGGTCGCGGACAGCGACCAGACCAGGAATCAGAAACGCGTCCCCGACGACGTCGTCGCCGTCCATCTTGATCGCCTGTTCAGGCTCGCGTGACAGCACCTGGCGACTCAACAGAGTCCGAGGACACCGCAGTTCGGTCACCCACAGCGCGAGCCTGCCGGACAACGCGCCTTCCAATTCCGGGCAAGCCTCCAAGCGGTGCTTGACGACCGCTGGCTCGCGCCTCGCTTCAACTTCCACGATGTAGCGAGCCTGGGTCCAGTCCATCCTGGATGAATCCTCGATAAGAACCGGGGCACGCGCCACGCTCACGACTGTCTGCCCTTCGCGTGCTTGCCAGACTCCCTTCCGTCCTGCGGCGCCGCCACCTTGCGCTTGACCAGATCCAGTTCGATGAGCCGCGGATCTGACACAGGATCAACCAACCTCACGGTCAGGCGACGACGTCCCGCCGCCGCGGGAATGACCAGTTCCAACTCCCCCGCCGAATCGCCTGCCCGGGCCGTGTTCCCTGCATCGTCGGTGACGCTGACAATGTGCAAGTAGTCGTCCGGGAGCGGCTGCTCGCAGCTCGCGTCTGCACCTGAGGCCATGATGACGCGGACCCCCACCCTCGAGTCATCCGCGACGTCCTCCTCATAGCCGAGGTCCACGGCGACGACGTCGGGCCCCTCCAGCCGCAGCGATGTCCTATAGCGCGGTCTTGAGCCGGGCCTGGGGGTACCCCGCTGCCGGCCCGGTCCGCGCTGGCCGCGGCCTGACACCTGCCCACCCTTGAGCGTCTCCTTCCGGCTGCCGCCGCCGGCCGGCATCCGCGTCCGTCGCAACCGCTCGGCCGTGCGGACCTCCTTGCCCGTCAGGGTCGCGAAACCTTCCGGCACGAAGTCCTCCAAATCCTCGCGGGTCCCGACTGCCTCGCGCAGAAGCGACGCGATCTCGGCAACATGCTCTCGGTACTGCGCCTTCTCGCGATTGTTGAGGCGCTTCCTGTCGATCCCACGATGCTCGGGGCCTTCGGCATTGCGCACAAGGTCCTCAAACCGGCCAGACTCCAAGGACAGCACGGCATCGAATGTCCAAGTGTCGGAGAAGTCGGGCGATGCCAAGAGTCCGGGCGCTCTGGACGTGATCCACATTCCCCGGCGGAACACATGCACGCGCGTCGGCTGCCGCTCGGAGAGCTCTAGCCGCCTCCAACGGATCGTGATGCCGTCGGCGGGATGCAGCGTCTCGCCCAAGTTGCAGGTCCTCCATGCGTTGTAGGCGACATTGCCGGTTATCTCTCCCCCCTTGCCCCGGCTGGCCCGCTTGTTGTCTGAGACCGACTCGAGCAACTCGCCCAGAGCGGAGCAATCCACGGTGACAGCCATGTCGTGGCGTTTGTCTTGCACCTCCACAAGGAGCGAACCTGCGTGGATCGCATCCACGAAGTTGGCGGCCGCAACGCGACAGATCGACTCGACCGCCGAAGGATCACCCGCCTCGCGGTGGAAGTCATTGAAGCCCGTGATGCAAACGGCGGTTCCGGTCGCCACATCCGCCAAGAACGGCGCGAGTAGGGGGGGCAGTGTCTCAGGGAAGCAGTCATAGGCCCCATCGAAGGCAGAGCCTTCGCGGCCGGTCTTGAACCAGTAGCCGTCGGCTGCTCTCAACGAGTTGTCGCTGTCCCGGTGGGTTGCGAGGATCGCATGGCCCGAAGCAATGGATGCGATCTTGCCGTCGTCCCGCCGGTACTTCGCGCCGTACAGTACATACCGAAGATCCGACGCTCCGAACGCTGCGTGATGCCCCAAGCCGAAGGATCCGGCCCCGCGCTCGCCCTTGCTGGTATTGCCCGGCGTCAGGAGTGCCTCCATGCGCGGGCCGTCTAGGCCGTGACCGTTGTCGATGCACACCAGCAGAGGAGTGGTATCGGCGCCGCTGCTCTGCTCGATGCGCTCGATCACCGTCTTCTCGTCGTGGGACTTCGATCCGCGGCTGCGCCGCTGCGCCAGAGCAGCTAGGAAGGTGCTCTCATAGGTCGCCCATCCCGGCAGTTCATCCTGGCTCGCCTCACATATGACGAAGCGAACCTTGGCATTGGAGGCACCCGCCTCGACAGCTGCGTCGAGGCTGTTCTGAAGCAGTTCGCGCACGACTGGACCAGCGGAGCCGTCGAACTGTGCGACGGCGGCGCTGGTGAACCCCTCCGGCCTATGCATCTGCCCGAAATGCAGGACAGCACGGTCAGAGCTCACGCCACAGCCCGCCTCAGTCGGTACAGTCGCAGGCTGGCGTGCCGTTCGCGTAGCGTCCCTCTACGGCCGATCCACTTGCGATATCCGCGAACGACGCGGCGTTCACACCGAAGAAGCCGAACCGCGACGTGCCGTCGCCGTTGCGCTTGGGCGTGGTACGTGTATGGCGGCTCTCGAAATCCGCCCACCAATTGATGTCCGTCGGCGAGCCGGGGCGCCTCCGCTCGTCAGGAGCTGTGCCAAGACTCACCAGCTGGCGCGTGCCCTTCATGAAGCAGAACACGCAGTTTCCGGCTCCGCTCGGAACGTCGAGATCAAAGTCGCGCCGCCGCCAGTAACGGACGACGTCGGGCGCCTCCATCCCGGCGTCGAACAGCGGGAAGTAGGGCCGCTCGCCCGGGGGCTGCGTCCGAACCGTGCAGGCTCCCGTAGTCGCTCCCTCAGCGAAGAGCGTGCGCGACAAGACGCGTTCCACTCGGCGAGGTTCGTCAGCCCTCAGGCCGAGCAACCGGACATGCAGTGCCCCGCTCGGACCCCGCATGGCCACCGGCTTCGCACTCGCCGCATCGACCGTCGGCAAAGGCGCGGCGGTGAAGTCGCTCCATCGCTGCGCGGGCCGCGCCGCGGGAAGAGCCGACAGATGCTGCGCCCGACGAAGCACCGAGGCCTCGCTGTCGGTCCCGCCGTTCTGTGCATAGGACTCTGTGACCCGGCCCGGACTCACCAGGCCCACGCCCGGGGCAGTGGGCCAGTGGTGCCCGGAGTGCGCCGGGCCGGCCACCCGTCCCAGCCACTCGGCGAGCAGTTCATGGGAGGGGTAGAGCTTCAGTTTCGCGGTGCAGGTCCGCGAATGGGGGTTTGGGAGCATCCCTTGGAGGCAGACCAGTTCCTCGAAGAGTTCCCCTGAGGACCGATAGCCGTCGGGGTCGTCCTCGACAGGCATCGGCTTCACTAGGCGGTACGAAGCCTTGCGCCGGTACTCGCCCCGCCACGCGTCCTCCACGGTGCAGAACTCGAGCCATAGGAAGGGCAGCCCGAAGTCGTCCTCGAGACGCTGCTTGCACCGGGCGGCGAACCCATACGTGCCCGGATGCTCCGCAGAGGTGTTGGCGAACAGTATCAGGTCGCCGCGCTCGGGCCGCAGCAGTCCCTCCTCGGCTGCCATGAACGCTACCGCGGCCGACGACCGGCCGCCGGAGAAGCTCACGATGTGGGGCATCTCCCCGTGGTCGGGCGACCGGTAGTTGATCGAGTGCAACTTGAGCGCTCTGCGCCTGCGAGCCCTAGGGGCCGTCGCCGTAGCCGTCATCGCCTTGCCCTTCGTCCTATCGCCCGACCGCCGGGGTCAGCAGGGTGAGCCAGCAGCATGGCACCATGGTACGACAAGTGGCCCGATCAAGGCCTACCGCATCCCTCTCGCAAGGCAACCGGCTGCCCGCCGAGGGAAGGGCCCGGCGCTTGCCGCGGCGTCTTCAGCGACCGGTCGAGCATCGCGCTACAGATCCTCTCCGATGAGGCTCCGCAGCAACTCGTTGGCGGCATTTGCGAGCAACCGGCTGCGCTCCTCAAGGAACCGAGGGTAGGCGTTCACGGTCCACAGATCCGGATCCCGCGGGATCCACTGCGACTCCAACACTCCAGGATTCCGGGCCTGCAATTCTGGTAGATACTCCGCTGGAGACTTCGCACCAATCTTGAGGTTCGCTCGTTGTGTAATGAAGGCCAGGTTCGCGAGTTGATCGATCTGAGCCCTTTCCAAACCGTGCTGGTTGAGATAGCGTCGCGGAAAGATGTGATGAGCCTCAAGCTTCGATAATGGGCTCATGTGATCAAAGGACAAATTGATACCAGATCCCAGATCGCGTGCGCCCCTGCGCCGCGTTAGCGTGCGAACCAACAGGAAGTACGGCTTGGATGTCTTGCTAAGGCCAAATCCCTCGGTGCTCAGATTCAAGGAACTCTGCGCGGGAATCATGCTCCGCAACTCGCGTAGCAGTTCTCCCGTGCCACCTCCAGCAGCAACAATCCCAACATCGCGATTCGTCCGATTCCTTACATCACCGCTCCATCGACCGTGCAGTGTGCTAAGCAGCCACCACCCGATCAGGGATCTCGTGTTCGGCGATAAAGCACCTTTCGATCGATGCACTACCCCATCCACCACCACGACAATAAGGCCGTTGTTGATGGCCGTCGATGTAGTCGCATCCAGTCCCAGAATGTCACGGACATGATCAAGTACGTTCATCGTCTCCGCTTTGACAATACTGAATGATCGAATAGCGTCATCAGTGTTGGCCCGCAAGAGCGCATCAAAATTGATCCGATACTCTAGGACAGCTGACATCGTATGCAACAGCCACTCCAGAGAGACAGCGTAGTCTCCATCCCTCCAAGAACCGAGGGCATCATTGACTTCCCGTTTCGCATCATCCCACTTGAGGCTCAACTGTCCGAGCACCAGATCACCCTCAGATACAGACTTGCCCGCACGGTTAACTATCTTGAATACATCCGCGGCCGTCTCAGGAGACACATCCTCTGGCAACTTGTCTACATTGATCTGCTTATCCCGTACACCCAATAGTCTGGCGACACGTATGTGATAGTGTGCCGTGGCGTCTTCGCCTGTGCGCTGGCGATATTCTGCGGCCCAAGCCTCGTGGCCCTTGGTGAACAAGGCCGAGACATCAATCCACAATGGGTCATTAGCCGTGCGCGTCGTTGCATGCTCGAACCTCTGATCATCCAGATGAAACATGAGACCGGTGAGGGCGCTCGTGTCTTCGTCTGCGATCCATGATGGGGCCTTGCCATGGATAACCCCATAGAGCGCAGTTAGCCGTTGCTGACCATCGATGATGCTGTCAAGTGCTCGGCCCGCACTTGCCGTCGGCCACACAATCAGAGACCCTACAGGATAATCATGGTAGAGCGAGTTGAAGAACTCGCGTACCTGCTTCTTCTGCCAGACCCAGCCCCTTTGGAACTTGGGAACGTTGAGTCGCTGACTTTCTACTTCGTTCAGAATCTGTGAAATCCTCGGCATGTGCAATCGCCTCCCGCTCGCAATGGTCACTGCCGGGCCGACCGGGCCGAAGCTCCGAGGGTAGCGGCCTCGGGGCCTGATTCACGCCGGGGCGCCCGGTGGTCGCCGGAACCCGCGGAGCCTCGGGCTCAGGCTGCGTCGACTAGGGCCCGGGCCACGTCGGGGA
>JAPPMC010000052.1:52716-60856 GCA_028819235.1 Bryobacterales bacterium | reverse complement strand
TTCTGGCGACCAATCAGTACACTCGTCCAATACCACCCCTGATTGAATGCTTACCTGCTGAGACTGTCCACGCCCTTCACAACCGCGTTTGCTCGATCGGTCAAGCTCCCGACAGAACAAGAATGGGCCCGCGTGCAAACGGGAACTATGGTCACTGTTGTGGGGCAGCACGGCGCTTCTCCCAGCGGTGTTGGGCGAGTGTCGGCGCCGATCGTGGAGAGTCCGTCAGGCGGCGCTGACTCCCAGCTCCACGTAGCAGCAGCTACGACCCCCGGCGACATCGGCGGCCCGGTGCTGGTTCGCGAGGGCCAGGACTGGAAGCTTGTCGGCGTGACGTCCCGGGCTGACCCGCGCAATGTCCGGACCGTGGCACAGAAGGTGCACTCCTACCAAGACTGGATCGCCGAACACACGGGAATCGGAAGGTTCCGAGGTGCGACGATCCGGCTGGACAATTCATCGGAGACAGATTGCGTGCTTGAAGACCTACTGTCCCTGAACAGGGCGGAAGTCGCCCCGGGCGAGAGCGGTGCGGTGCGGATCGCGGGGTCGCCGCTCAGGTCGATCCTGCTTGTCGAGTGCGGCCATCCGTAATCGTCGAGGCCAAAACGCTCGGCAAGACGACCGGGCCTCCCTGCAGGAGCCGCGAGTCGTCCCTCGTACTTCACCTGTGCTCGGTTGGGGAAGAAGACCGGCTGCGGCGGGGCTGCCTTTGGGCCCTCAGAAACGGAATCGGCCGGACCTGCGGGCTTCTCGTCCAACGTTGGGCCTTCCCCTGGGAATCGATTGGGCCGGTCGCCACGCCGGACCGGATGAGAGCAATCCTGCGCGTCGTCTCCCGGGTCGGGCCAGTCGCCCTGCCGAACGCTATCCGGCTGTCGGCGAGCCTCACGGCGACTTGGGGCGCAACTGTTCGATGCGGTCATCTCGGGCTGCTGCACTCTCGGGACGGCAATTCGTGGACTCCACCTGAGCTTACGGTTCGCTCCAGTTCCCGTACCAGCCGGCGCGCCTGGGCAAGAACGACGGATTCCGCGGTGCGGGGCCGACTGCGATGCCGACCAGCTCCGAGTCGATTGTGCCGCCGCTAGAAGAACAGACGCACGCCTAACTGGAACTGCAAGGGACTGACGCCCGGAACTTGGCGGTTGTTGCGGTCATACTCGCCGTTGTCGTTCCGCAGTCGCATGAAACGCGGCTGCGGCCCGAGCAACTCGCCGGTCGCCAGGTCAATCCCCGGACCGTAGGTCGTGTTGAATCCTGCAAACTCGACGTTGCTGAGGTTGAACGCATTGAAGAGCTCAGCCGACAGCTGAACGAATGCCCGCTCCGTGACGGGGATGTTCTTCATGAACCTCATGTCGAGGCTGCGCATTCCGCGGTTCCGGAATGCGTTGCGCCCCAGAAAGGTGCCGGGAGCGCTCAAGCCCCGATCGCCCCCGCTGGAACGATCCCCGTTCAAGTCCCTTCCGGCCCTTGGGTTGATGGGCGGTCCTGACGTGATGCGCGCTATTCCGGACCAGGAAATGCCGAGCGGCAGCCTGAGGACCGCGTTTGACGTGAACTGGTGCTGTATGTCCTGATTGGCCGGCCCGTAGTCGCTGCCTAGGTCGAAGGGGTTGTTGTAGCCGAATCCTGTCGCACTGCGCTCGTTGTCGTCGTCCGAGAACGTCTGGGACCAGGTGTAGTAGGCCTCCCACTGAAGAGAGCTTCCGGGCCGGTACTTTGCCGATACCGTTACGCCGCGGTAGAGCGACCGTGCGGACGACTCGCGGACGGTGACAGATCCCAAGGAAGCGATCGGGCGGTTCCTGCCGTCAATGAACGGGATCTGGCCCGGATCGCCTGAGCGCACAACCGCAGCTGGCAGGTTGAAGTCCTTGTTTCGCTGCAGGTTGACCGTGTTGACGTGATGCACGACAGCTCCGGCGACGAGGACCGGAGTCACTTCGTGGTCGATGCCAGCCGTGATTGCGACCGACCGCGGATTGCGGTAGTCGTCGGCCACGGTAATCGGCTGCGCGCCAGCGAACGGATCCACTCCGCCGCCGGCTACTCGCTGGACTTCTTCGACGGGGAATACCGGGATCTCGCCCAGAGGAAATTCGTTGAGATCGATCCCCGCCGCGAGGAATTGGCTGTAGACTGTGCGCTCGGTCGTCGGAAGGGCGACGGACAGGTTCCCCGGCGTTGCGCGAAAATTGTTGACCGGATCCGAGAACAGCAGTAGCGGGGTTGCCGCGTAGTAGACACCGAGGCTCCCCCGCACAACGGTTCGGCTCGACTTGGTAAACGGACGGTAGGCGAATCCGACCCGCGGCATGAGTTGGTCGGCAGAGTCCGGAATGACCGTCGGATCGGTGCGCCCGAACGGAAGCTGCGCGCTGCGGACACGATCGACCAAGTCGGCGTTGCTGGCCTGCGGGTCCGGGTTGTCCTGCATTTCCCATCGCACGCCGTAGTTGAGAGTCACTCGCGGACTGATCCGCCAGCTATCCAGCGCGAAGAGCGCGTACTGCCCCTGCTGCATTTCGGTGCGCAAGTTTCCGATCTGGCGCAAGTAGAGTCCAGAGCAATCGAATCGATTCGCGATTCCTCCCCCAGGGGTAAGGCAGTCTAGGTGCTCGTCGGCATTCGACCCGAAGAGGATGAACCGACCGAATTGGTGGAAGCCGAAGTCCTGGCCAGCGCTGAGCCGGCTGTAGTCCAAGCCGAGCTTAACGCTGTGGTTCCCGACGGTCATCGAGAGGGCGTCGTTGACCTGGAACCTCGAGTCGTGCTGGACGGTGGGAAGGAAGGAGCGGGCCCCGAACCGTCCGATCGTTGACTGGACCAGCGGGACGGAGGCGTTGTTCAGGCGCGGCCGCTCCTCCCGGCTAGCCGTGACCCGCACTTCGTTGATCCAGGCGGCAGTCAAGAGGCTGGTCAGTTGGCCGGTGAAGTACTGGATCGCGTCCTTCTCGGTTCCGTTGTTGCTTAAGGCCCGGTTTGTCCGAGACTGGCGTGGGTTGCCGGTCGTAGACGTATTCAGCGCTGCGGCTCGGGACGCGTTGTACCGGAACGTCAGGGTTTGGGTCCCCCGGGGATGGAAGTCTAATCGCGGGGTCAATGCCCAGGCGTCGTTCGTGGAATCGAAGGGTTCCTCCAAGCTCCTTAAGAGATCGAACGCTTCCGGCCCAGCCTCTCGGGACGCCCTTGCGAGCCGCGGGAACTCGACCCGTCTTGGCGTGTCGGCGGACTGTTGCTCGAACGCGGCGAAGAAGAACGCCCGGTTCCGGACGAGCGGGCCACCGAAGGAGCCTCCGGACTGCCGGAGGGTCTCGAGCACCTTCGCGCCGAAGGGGTCCTCGGCGCCCAGGCCCCGGTCCCGGATTTGGTGGAAGGCGTCGCCTCGGAACTCATTCGTGCCCCCCTTGGTGATGACGTTGAGGATGCCGCCAGAGGAGCGGCCGAATTCGGCGGTGTACCCGGCCGCGACGGCCTGGAATTCCCGGATGGCACTCTGCGGCACGGTGATGATGAAGTTCGACCGTTCGCCGCCCCGGATGCCTCCGAAGAACGGCTGGTTGTAGTCCGTACCGTCAACCATCACGTTCGAGTTGATGCCGCGCTGCCCGACGAACGAAAGCTGGCCGCGCTGGCGATCGACCTGGACGGTCGGTGTGAGGAGCGCGAAGTCCTGGAAACGGCGACCATTGATGGGCAGGTCGCGGATGGCCGTGCGGTTCACGATGTTGTCCGAAGTTGACTGGGCCGGGTCGATCAGTGAAGCCGACACTTCGATCTCCGACGTGGTCTCCTCCACCTGCAGGGTGACGTCCGCACGGACGGTCATGCCGACGCTGAGCAGGATGCCGTCGACGGAGGCGTCCGCGAAACCCTCGATTCCGGCCCGAACGGTGTAAGATCCCGGATCCAAGCTCGAAGCCTGATATTCCCCGCTCTTATTCGAACTCAGCATCCGCGCCACTCCGGTGGCGTCGTTGACGACGGTGATTCTCGCCTCAGCGATGGATGCGCCGAGCGGGTCGAGAATGACGCCTATGATCCGTCCTTTATGCGCGTCATTCTGGGCGGTCACCGTACCGGCGCAAGCCGCCAAGAGCAGGGCATGGCAAATGAGCGTCAGTGCCTGACTTCTTCGCGTGCATGTTCGAGCCGAACGGAAAAGGTGATGATGGTGTCCTCTCGACAGGTTTCTTGACGCTACAGAACACAGGTTGCTGTCAAACGATGTGTTCATGACCACCAACTGCCGATCGTAACATAGTCTCCAATGTCGGTCGGGTATGGTCTTCTATCGACGAATACAGATAATCAATTCGGCTAGATCGATTGCAATTGAGCAATGATTAACGCCGCAATGATCACGGTATTTGTTCAACATATGGGACTTGTCAATTGCGTCGAGGTCAGCAGGGTCGGTCTTGGGCCAACCGTCCTTGGAATGCCTCAGATGCCTCTGGAACTGCTCCCGTAGAATCGATCGTAAGAAGGCCCCCTTCCCCGATAGCGCGGAGACCGGAGTCTCGATGCTGCGACTACCGGCGCGTTGACGGTCCGCAGGGCGAGGGGCCGGGAGCGGGAGACTGCACCTGCCGGCGGAGAGCCGGTGGCCAGCCAGAATCCAAGAGGCGGCTCCGGGCCGCACCCCTGCCAAGGTCGAGATTGTCGGCCCGGTCCTTGGGGAGCTGCTGCCCGCTGGGACCGCAGTCGGCTGGAGTGCACCGGCCAGCTGTAGACGCTCCAAGGGGTGATCAGGCGCTGCGCGCATGGACCGGGAATCTCCCGAATGGGTTGGTCATCCGACGGCTGTCCGTGCCGATCCCAGGCAAGCGGATCTTCGACCGGTCCGTGCAGCGGGCCAGGCCGACGCCGATGGACACCCAAGCGGCGGCCAGCGGGGTCCGTGTGCGATCCAAGCTGTCCATTGCAGCATCGTGACCGCGAGCAGGTTCACGGACCGGGTACCGCATCCGGACGCGACCGTCGCCGCGACACGGTCACCATACGGATCGGGCCGTGTTCGAACAGGTCCACGCGCTTCGCGAGTACGGTCACTCATTCGCGAACAGAGCAATGATCCCGCACGCGCGTCACAGACTAGATCATCCGAACGCGACCAGTGCTGCTTCCGTGCCGCCACCCATAATGCCAGCAACCACAAACAGGGGCGTGGGTTCTTCTCGATCCACTCTGCGACCATTCCGCCTCTACCTGAAGCTCGAGACGGCAGACGGCGCCCCCCGTCTCAGCCGGCAATCTGGCCGGGCCATGGCACAGCGGGCTCTCGCCGTCGTGGGCCAGATCCGGCGATCTATCCCAAAGCGCTTGGACACGCGTCAGGCTGCGAGGGCTCCTTGAATTCCGCCGGCTGGCTCCTTCGAGAAGCGCATGCGTGCGCCGTCGGAGTCGACCCGAACGGTGTCGCCCTCCGCGAAGTTCCCCTGCAGCAGCTCCAGCGCCAGCGGGTCTTGGATCAGGCGTTGGATGGCGCGCTTCATCGGCCTTGCGCCGTAGCGCGGGTCGTAGCCCTGCGAGCCGATCAGATCCTTGGCCCCGGGCGACACCACCAAGCCGATCTGTCTCGCCGCAAGCAGCCCGCGCACACGCTCAAGCTGCAGGTCGACAATCCTCCTCAGGTGCTCCGGCTTCAGTGAGTGGAAGACGATGATGTCGTCGATCCGGTTGAGGAACTCGGGCCGGAATGCCCGCCCGAGCTCGTCGAGCAGGGTCGTGCGAACGGTGCTGTCGTCCGGCTGGCCTCCGTCGCTGAGCGAGAAGCCGATCGTGCCCGCGCGGAAGATTTCCTGCGATCCGATGTTGGAGGTCATCACGATCACGGCGTTCGCGAAGCTCACGGTGCGCCCCTTGCCATCGGTGAGGCGGCCGTCCTCGAGCACCTGCAGCAGAATGTTGAACACATCCGGGTGCGCCTTCTCGATCTCGTCGAGCAGCACTACCGAGTACGGGGACCGGCGCACGTGCTCGGTGAGCTGGCCGCCCTCGTCGTGGCCGATGTAGCCGGGGGGCGAGCCGATCATGCGCGCCACGGAGTGCTTTTCCATGTATTCGGACATATCGACGCGCAGCATCGCCTTTGGCGAGTCGAACAGGAACTCGGCCAGCGCTCGCGCCAGCTCCGTCTTGCCCACGCCGGTGGGACCCAAGAAGATGAACGTCCCGATTGGGCGGTCCGGATCGCTGAGACCTGCCCTGCCGCGTCGAATGGCGTTGGAGACCAGCGACACCGCACTGTCCTGCCCTACTACCTTGCGCTGGAGCGAGTCCTCCATCGCCACCAGCTTGGCAACTTCTCCCTGTAGCATCTTGGCCACGGGGATCCCCGTCCACTTGGCGACGATCTGCGCGACGTCCTCCTCCGCGACCTCACCGCTGCACAGCTGGCTGTCGCCGCGGCGCTCCTCGAGGCGGCGCTCGGCCTCCGCCAGTTCGCGGTCGGCGCTCACCAAGCGGCCGTAGCGGATCTCGGCGGCGCCCGCCAGGTCGCCGGAACGGGTCCGGGACTCCTGCTCGTTGCGCAGCCGCTCGATCTCCTCCTTCTTTGCGCGCACGTCGGTTATCAGGCGCTTCTCTGTCTCCCACTGCTGGCGCAGCTGGGCGGACTCTCCGCGCAGCCGCTCAAGCTCGCTCTCGATGTCCGCCACCCTGTCTTCCGAGCGGTGGTCGCGCTCCTTCTGCAGGGCCTGGCGCTCAATCTCGAGCTGCACGACCTTGCGCTCCAAGCGGTCGACCTCGACGGGCACGGTGTCGACCTGCATGCGCAGGGTGGCCCCGGCCTCGTCGATTAGGTCGATGGCCTTGTCCGGCAGAAACCGGTCGCTGATGTAGCGGTCCGAGAGCGTCGCCGCAGCCACGAGGGCAGCGTCGCGATAGCGGACGGAATGGTGGATCTCGTAAGTCTCCCGCAGGCCGCGGAGGATGGCGATGGTGTCCTCGACCGACGGCTCCTGGACCAGCACAGGCTGGAACCGCCGCTCAAGAGCGGCGTCCTTCTCGACATGCTTCTTGTACTCGTTTAGGGTGGTGGCACCGATGCAGCGCAGACGGCCGCGCGCCAGCGCTGGCTTGAGCATGTTGGCGGCGTCGATTGAGCCCTCGGCGGCCCCGGCTCCGACGAGGGTGTGGAGCTCGTCGATGAAGCAGAGTATGCGCCCGTCGGACTGCTCGATCTCGCGCAGGACAGCCTTCAGGCGCTCCTCGAACTCGCCGCGGAAGCGCGTCCCGGCCACCATCGAGGCCAGGTCCAGCGCAACCAGGGAAGCGTCCTTGAGGGTCTCGGGTATGTCACCCTTGCCGATGCGCTGTGCCAGCCCCTCCGCAATGGCCGTCTTGCCTACGCCCGGCTCGCCGATCAGCACGGGATTGTTCTTGGTGCGGCGTGTAAGGACCTGGACGACGCGCCGGATCTCTTCGTCACGACCGATGACCGGGTCCAGCTTTCCGGCGCGAGCCTCCGCCGTGAGGTCGACCGCATAGCGCTCAAGCGCCTGGTACTTGGCCTCGGGATTGGGATCGGTGACGCGTTGCGAGCCGCGCACGGCCGCGAGGGCCCGCAAGAGCGCCTCGCGCGTGGCGCCCAGGTCGTCGAGCACGCGCCTGGCGGGATCGCCCTTCTGCGCGCTGATGGCGAGCAGCAGATGCTCTGTGGAGACATAGTCGTCCTTGAAGCGGCCCGCCTCCCGCTCGGCGCCGGCCATCACCTGCTGCAGCGCGCGGTCGACGCTCATCGCCGTCTCGGCGCCCTGCACGGATGGCATTGCCTTGAGCAGCCGGCCCACCCGCTCGCTGACGTCGGAGGCGGCAATGCCGACCTTTGACAGGACGGCAGGCACCACTCCTTCGCCGTCGGCGGTGAGGGACGCCAACAGGTGCAGCGGCACCATCGTCTGGTGGCTGCGCTCGGAGGCGATCGCCTGCATGCGCTGTATGGCCTCCTGGGCCTTCTGTGTGAACTTGTCGAATGCAATCATTGCGGGCTCCTGCGTCGTACGCGGAATAAGGGAGGGCCCGGCCCCCCGCGGGGGGGGGGGGCCCCCGGTTTTTGGGGGGGGGGAAAAAAAAGGGGTAAAGGCGGCGGTTTTAAACCGGGCCCGCGAGTGGATAATAAAGGGTAGGT